>JBDNAQ010000061.1:0-17378 GCA_039768345.1 Flavobacteriaceae bacterium | reverse complement strand
TCCTCCTCAAGTAATTCCACATTGCGCCCATCGCCATTGATTACCAATGCGTTGGGGATTTGATCGGCGATCTCAAAGGCCTTATCCTTATTTTTTTCGATGAGCTTTACATTGAAGCGCTTGCTGCATAAATCTCTGGCTGCTTTAAACCCAACCTTGCTCCCACCAAGGATCATGACATTTTTAATGGCTTCCTTTTTCTTGCCGGTGAGCTTGTATAGCTCTTCGACACCTTTCTTGTCCGTGATAAAATAGACCTGGTCTCCGGCTTTAAAAACCGTATCCCCCCTGGGGATGAGGGTAAATTGTGTTCCACGCCTTTGCATGGCAATTGGCATAAAATGAAGCCCTGGGAAAATGCTGGCCGCTTCTTTCACCATATTTCCGACAAATGGTGCAGTTTTTGGCAGTGAAATACCCACCATGATCAGCGCACCTCCTTCAAACTCATGGGTCTCATTAAAGGCAGATTGATTGAGCAAAAGTTGAATCTCTATGGCGGCAAGTTCTTCGGGAGAGATCAGCTCGTCTATCCCCAATTTGGAAAACTGGATCAATTCGCGATGGTCCATGAATTCTGTATTGGATATCCTGGCAATGGTCTGTTTACATCCCAGCTGTTTGGCCAGCAGACATAAGGTGATATTTGTCGTTTCTGAAGAGGTAACCCCGATGGTCAGGTCGCAGCCATCGACCTCCGCCTCCCTCAACAGCGAAATAGAGGTGGCATCGCCTTTTAGGACCCGAATATCCAGGTGATTGTCCGCATAGTTGAGTCGGGATTTATCGGTATCGATCAGGGTGATATCCTGGGACTCATAAGAGAGTAATTTTGCCAAATGGAATCCTACTTCGCCAGCTCCTGCTATAATTATCTTCATCGATCGATTTCCTGGTTAAGATCAGCGCGATTCGAACAGTGTTCAGTACGCTTATTTGCGATCGTTCATTAAGTCCCTTGAAAACGGGTTATAATTCGCCCGCAAAATTACACAAATTATCGGTTACGAGTCTCCGGGATAAACAATACTTTACCACCAATAATAATACAATATCTTCCCTATGTTCTCATTATGTTATCTTTGCCCGGTAATCAGAAAAAATGGCGGAAAAGGTAAAACCATACAAGGATTCAGAGCTCGGTAAAAAAGAGCAGGTAAAGAAGATGTTCGATAACATTTCGGGAGACTACGATGGTTTAAATCGGGTTATATCTTTTGGTTTCGACCTGAAATGGAGGAAAAAAGTGGTCAATACAGTCTTGAAAAATGGAGCACAAAAGGTCCTGGATATCGCCACTGGTACGGGAGATCTTGCCATTCAAATGGCCGACAAAGGCGTCCCTATGGTAACCGGTCTGGATCTTTCCCCGGGAATGTTGGAGGTCGGACGCGAAAAAATTAGTCGTAAAGGACTAGGCAATAAGATAGATATGATCTGTGGGGATAGCGAGGACCTGCCTTTCGAAAACGAGGTTTTCGACGCAGTAACCGTAGCTTTTGGCGTAAGAAATTTTGAGCAGCTCGAAAAAGGACTTTCGGAAATATACAGGACGCTTAAAAAAGGTGGTGTGCTGGTGATTTTGGAGACTTCAGTGCCAACTAAATTTCCCTTTAGGCAGGGGTATAAGGCCTACACCAAATATCTGTTGCCACTCATTGGAAAGTTCTTTTCAAAGGATAAATCGGCTTATGCCTACTTATCCGAATCTGCAGCAGCATTTCCTTATGGTATTGAATTCAACAATATTTTAGGAAAAATCGGGTTTATAGCTATGGAGAACCGGCCCCAGACATTTGGTGTGGCCACTATTTACACCGCTATCAAGTAGACGAATGAGAAAATTCCTAATTATCCTTACAGGCCTTCTTTTCCTGTGGACACCATCTGTGTTTGCACAGTTCAACGAGAAGCCCATCCTCAATCTCGAAAACGAGGATAAAGCGTTCCTGAATTGGGGTTATTTTCTGGGTTTCAACCAGTTTGATTTTAAATTTTCTTACAGGAACGACCTTCCCGATGTTTTGGTCGATCGATCCATCGGTTTTAATGTAGGTCTTATCGGCGAGATGAGATTGAACAAATTTCTCGACTTGCGTTTCGAACCCGGGCTATTCTATACTAAACGAATTCTCGGATTTCCAGGCTTTAGTGATGACAATGATGCGATAAGGGAAGTGAACTCGACCTATATTAATTTCCCACTTCTGTTGAAAGTGAGTACTCAACGCCTGGGAAACTGGAAACCTTACATCATTGGTGGAGTATCTGCTTCACTGAATTTAAGTGCCCAGGAAGATAGTATCGATGACAATAGCAGCGGGACTTTCAGAATGAAAAAAAACGTGTTCAATTATGAAATAGGTTTTGGTATCGATTTCTACACCAGCTATTTTAAATTCAGCCCTTCGATAAGGGGTATCTTTGCCATTACAGATGAACTTGTGCCCGACATCGATCCCAACAGTCCCTGGACTGGAAATATCGATGGTCTTTTTACGAGGGGTGTGTTTGTGAATTTCACCTTCGAATAGAACCGCGTCTTAGTTCGCTAAGTATTATGGCCGTAGCAGCAGCTACATTGAGACTTTCTGTTTTTGAATCATTAAATCTTGGAATACCGATCCTTTGGTCGAGTAAGTCCCCGACTTCCCGGCTGATTCCGTGAGACTCATTTCCCATCACTAATATACCAGGACCTTCAACTTCTGCCTCGTAGATCGAATCACCATCCATAAAAGCGCCGACAGCAGGCAGATCGCTCAATTCTAATACCTCCGAAAGCGACGCATAAACGATATTGACCCTTCCGACAGATCCCATTGTCGCCTGCAGGGTTTTAGGATTATAGCAATCCACGGTTTGGGGAGAACAAAGCAAATGTCGTATCCCAAACCAGTCGCACAAGCGAATAATGGTGCCCAAATTGCCCGGGTCCTTTATATCGTCGAGGGCCAGGATCCAGTCGGAATAATCCAGCGGTCTTGATTCGGGAATCTCGAATACCGCAAGAACTTTATTGGGTGTTTTTAGTCCGCTCATTCTTTTCAATACAGTATCGGAAACCTTTTGACATTCTACTCCCTTTGTCTGCAGGAAAACATTCTCTGTGACATATATCCAAACAGGTAGTAATCCGCAACTTATCAGTTCATCGACCAGCTTAATTCCTTCGGCAACAAAGAGACTGTGTTGGTTTCGGTACTTTTTTTGCTGCAGACTTTTTATAAACTTTATTTGGTTTTTAACAACCATACAAATAGTGTAATTTTGGCTTATATGAGAACCCGCGGGTATTTTGCAATTAGAAATGTAAAAATAGGTTTATTATCCATAGGGGTCTTCTTCGCGTCATGCAATACGCTCAAAAGAGTGGGAGAAAATGAACTGCTGCTGACTAAAAACGAAATTTTTGCCGATCAACAAAGGGTTAAGGACCAGGGAATTGAAAGCCTGATCGTTCAGGAACCCAACAGTACCATACTGGGGTATCCAATGCGTTTGAATATTTTTAATCTTGCAAAGGTGAATCCCGATTCATCGTATTTGGAATGGCTGCACAGAAAGGAAAAGAGAGAAAAGAGGCTTACCAACTTTTTGTCGGCAAAACAGGTTAACAGGTTGGGTGAATCATTCCTGGTAAAAGGGTATAGCGAATGGTTTAAAAAAATAGGCGAGGCCCCGGTTATTATCGACACTGCTAGGGCGCGAAGATCCACGAACCGACTTGGCGCCTATTACGATAGCAAAGGGTATTTTAATAATAGGGCTTACTATGAAATTGCTCCTGGTAAAAAACCTAAACGGGCTGCGATAAATTATCATATCGAACTGGGTAAACCCTATATTGTAGATTCTATCAGCAGCAGTGTTTCATCTTCGGTCATCGACTCAATTTACAAGCGGCATAAAGAAGCTTCCTTTATCAATGCTCAAAAGCAATTCGATCTAACCGACTTTAACAATGAACGTTCAAGACTCACCAATTTGTTCCGGAATTCCGGGGTTTACAATTTTCAGGAGAGCTCTATTACCTATAATATACTCAGAGACACCACACCATCCAATGATGATCAGCACATGAAAGTGGAACTCAATATTGAAGACTTACGTCGGCGGGGGGATACGTCGATCACCACTGCGCCCTACAATATATATACCTTCGAAAAGATCAATATATTTCCAGACCATGCATTTGATGTAAATGAAGATAGCCTCAAAACGATTGAATACGACAATTATACCATATACTATACCGGTAAACTACGCTATAAGCCCAAAGCACTTACCGACGCTATATTTATTGAGAAGGACAGTATTTACCGTGATCTGGACCGGGTTCGCACCCTGAGGCAGATCTCCAATCTAAATACTTTTAAATATCCCAATATCGTCTTTGAGGAGGACAGTACCAGTTCAAAACTGACCTCGAATATCTATCTCGCGGCCCGACCTAAATTTTCACTTGGGCTGGATTTCGATGTTACCCATTCCAATATTCAAACCTTGGGGATTGGGATAGGAACTTCGCTGGTCTCCCGAAATATCTTTCGTGGTGCAGAGACCCTGAGCCTCAATGCACGAGGCACTTTTGGCCTTTTGAGCGATGATAGCTCCACAGAGCAATTTTTCACCGAAATCGGTGGAGATATCAATATTACTTTTCCAAGATTCGTCTTTCCTTTTGTCAATACGCAAAAGATCGTCCCCAGTTATACACTCCCCCGTACCAGAATTACTTTAGGAACCACATTTCAAAAGAATATCGGTCTCGACAAACAGACATTTAATAATATACTGTCATATAACTGGACACCTTCGGTGCACAAGAACCATCAGGTGGAATTGCTCAATGTACAGTATGTGAGAAATGTAAACCCCGATCGCTTCTTTATTGTTTATCAGTCTACCTACAATAACCTGAACGATATTGCCCAGGACTATACAGACGTGCCCGGTCTTGAGGATTTCTTTGAACCCACCGGAGATCCCCTGGAACCCTTTGCCCTTATTATTCCAGAAGGCACAACCGGATTTACCGAAGCCATACTCACGGGTTCGGTCAGTTCTACGGAAGATGACTTCGACGACGTACGTAGCATCGAAGAACGCAGAATCAGGCTTACTGAGAACAACCTGATTTTTGCAAGTAACTATACTTTTAGCAAAAACAATAAGGCCAATATCAACGACAATAGTTTCTATAATTTCAGGTTCAAGGTAGAGAGTGCAGGAAATCTATTGGCCGGAATTTCCAATATCATCCCATTCGAAAAGAACGATGTAGGGGATCGCCTGGTATTCGGCGTCCCTTTTTCACAATATATCAAAACCGAAGTAGAATATATAAAGCATTGGGATCTAAGGCGCTCGAAAGTCTTGGCTTTCAGGAGTTTTGGAGGTATTGCAATTCCTTATGGGAACTCGAATAATATTCCTTTTCTACGTAGTTATTTTGGGGGTGGTTCTAACGATAACCGGGCCTGGTTTCCCTACTCTTTAGGTCCGGGCCGAACAAATGATGTAAACGACTTCAATGAAGCCAACTTTAAACTGGCTTTCAACCTGGAGTACCGTTTTCCTTTGGCAGGAAGCCTCAAAGGAGCGCTTTTTGCCGATGCCGGAAATATTTGGAATGTTCTGGATAACGTAGAAGACCCCGATGCAACATTTAACGGCTTCAGCTCCCTGGCCGATATCGCTTTGGGAACAGGTTTTGGACTTCGGTACGATTTCAATTATTTCATCTTCAGAATAGATACTGGATTTAAGACCTATAACCCGGCAGAAGAGCCTTCAATGAGATGGTTTCGCGATTATAACTTCGCCAATGCGGTCTTTCAAATTGGAATCAATTATCCTTTTTAGACCTAAATATTTTACTACATTTGCCTCATCTCATTCGAACAAACACACAACTTAATATGTCTCACAATATAAAACCGGGCGTGGCTACCGGAGATGAAGTTCAAGCTATCTTCAAATATGCCAAAGAAAAAGCATTTGCCCTGCCTGCTGTAAATGTCATTGGATCAAGTACGGTTAATGCAGTATTGGAAACCGCTGCAGAACTGAACGCTCCCGTCATCATTCAATTTTCTAACGGCGGAGCCCAATTCAATGCCGGTAAAGGATTGTCGAACGAAAACCAGAAGGCAGCGGTCGCAGGGGCCGTGGCCGGAGCCAAACACATACACGAATTGGCAGAAGCCTATGGAGCTACGGTAATCCTGCATACAGATCATTGTGCGAAAAAACTACTTCCCTGGATAGATGGGTTACTCGATGCCAGTGAAGAACATTATGCCTCAACTGGTAAACCGTTATACAGCTCACATATGATCGACCTTTCAGAAGAGCCGATCGAAGAAAATATCGCCATTTGTAAAGATTACCTCGAGAGGATGAGTAAGATGGGGATGACACTTGAAATTGAGTTGGGCATTACAGGGGGTGAAGAAGACGGAGTAGATAACACCGATGTAGACGATTCCAAACTATATACACAACCTGAAGAGGTGGCATATGCTTATGAGGAACTCTCGAAAATAAGTCCGAGATTTACTATTGCCGCGGCCTTTGGCAATGTCCATGGGGTATATAAACCAGGTAATGTAAAACTAACTCCGAAAATTCTCAGAAACTCACAGGAACATATTTCTGAGAAATACGGTCTAGAGCATAATCATATCGATTTTGTATTTCATGGGGGCTCTGGTTCTTCGCTCGAAGAAATTAGAGAAGCCATTGGCTACGGTGTTATTAAAATGAATATCGACACAGACCTGCAGTACGCTTTTATGACCGGTGTCAGGGACTACATTCAGGGAAATCGTGACTACCTTCAAAGTCAAATTGGCAATCCTGAAGGTGATGACCAACCTAATAAGAAAAAATACGATCCTCGGGTCTGGATGCGAGAAGGTGAAAAAACCTTTGTCGCGCGTCTCAAACAAGCTTTTGAGGACCTCAACAATGTTAACACATTGTAGATATTTCTTCACCAAAAACCAAAGATCATGACGGCCTGGTTTAAAAGAAAAGAAAAAGGTATACAGACTGCCACTGAGGAGAAAAAAGACACCCCTAAGGGTTTATGGTATAAATCTCCTACAGGGAAAATCGTAGAATCGGAAGAGCTTGCCGAGAATTATTATGTAAGTCCGGAAGACGATTATCATGTTCGAATAGGAAGTAAGGAATATTTTGAGATCCTTTTCGATGATGATAAATTCAAAGAACTCGACCCAAAACTCACCTCAAAAGATCCGCTGAAATTTGCGGATACAAAAAAATACTCTGATCGGCTTTCCGTCGCCAAGAAAAAGACCGGTTTAAGCGATGCTGTAAGGTCTGCAGTAGGGAAATCCAAAGGTCAGGACCTGGTGATCGCCTGTATGGATTTTAGCTTTATCGGAGGTTCTATGGGCAGTGTGGTTGGTGAGAAGATCGCCAGGGCCATAGATTATTCAATCAAGAATAAAATACCCTTCCTGATGATATCAAAATCGGGTGGTGCGCGAATGATGGAGGCGGCCTTGTCTTTGATGCAACTGGCTAAAACCTCGGCAAAGCTTGCCCAATTGGCAGAAGTGAAAATCCCATATATCTCCCTTTGCACAGATCCGACTACCGGAGGTACTACAGCATCTTATGCGATGCTTGGTGATATTAATATCGCAGAGCCCGGAGCTTTAATTGGTTTTGCAGGACCCAGGGTTGTAAAAGAGGCCACGGGAAAAGACCTTCCTCAAGGATTCCAGACTTCCGAGTTTGTCATGGAACACGGATTTTTAGATTTTATCGCACATAGAAGGGATTTAAAAGACAAGATCAACCTGTACATCGATCTTATCCAGAATAAGCCTATACGATAAAAAAAAAGACCCGCTTTCGCAGGTCTTTCTTTTCATAGCCATTTTAATTGAAAAATCTTCTCAGAAAGATTTCTTCACTCTCTCCATTAGGATAGGTAAGAATTCCTACCGCGTCGCAATTTCCGTCACCAAAGTCGAGGCTTGCCGTAAGTTCATTTCTGGAAATTTCCAGGATTCCGCTAACGATGAACCTGCAAGCTAATTCCCTGCGTAACGGCTCGATCACTTCCTTTACAAAAACGTTACCGGCAGGGCCAACAAATGTTCCTTTTCCAGTGATCAGAAATACATTGTCTCCCCAGAATCCGGTGCCGTAACCTTCAATCCATTCCCTTGTCCTGTTGCCTGTGAAGCTGGCGGTATTTCCACCCGGCCATTTGGCGCTGAACTCTGCCGTAGCATCAGATTGAGGGTTGCCATTCTCATTAGACCTCATCCTAAGTACAGAGGCTCCTCCTTCTACGGAAACACCGTTAAAGGTGAAGTTCTCAAGCGACATACTCAGTGTTTTCTGCGCCAGTTCCATATCCTTTTCATAACTGAGGTAAATAATACCACTTAAGACATTGCCATTGGGAAGTTCACATCCATCTCCAAAATCGATTGTCTTCTCCTTGGTAGTGCTGGTAATCACCGTAGTGATGGTTACACAATCCGGAAGAAAATCCGAATGATACGACCCTTTGGATGTACTGGCAATCTCATCTGAGGCATAAACATCTTCACCGATGTTGAGGACTTCTTCTGAGATGAGTTCGGCTTCGTCACTGGCCTGGAGATCTGCCGTTTCAAAAGTTTCTTCCTGAACCAGCTGTTCTTCAACCGGATCTGATGACGAATCCTGATCACAGGATACAATAAACATAAGTGCGAGGAGTGAGAGTCCTGCAAATTTCATTTTTTTGAGACATTTCATAATAACAATTTTTTAACATTATTGCTTTATGACTTGGAAAGAACCAAAAGGTTTAATGCCGATTAAAAAAAATGACCTCTTTGGATAATAAAAATATTCCTATCTTTGCAGCCTGATTGAAAATCAATCGGATACATAAAAATCATTAACAATAATATTGGCATGTATTTAACAAGCGAAACCAAAGCCGAGATATTTAAAAAGCACGGCGGATCAGAAAAAAACACCGGTTCGACCGAGGGCCAGATTGCACTTTTTACACATCGTATCAATCACCTCACGGGCCATTTAAAGAATAACCAAAAAGATTACAATACAGAACGTTCATTGGTTCGTTTGGTGGGTAAGCGCAGAAGTCTCCTCGACTATCTAAAGAAAAAAGATATCGAGAAATACCGTGTGCTCATCAAGGAGCTCAACATCAGAAAGTAATTTTAATGGGGAAGCCTGGCTTTCCCATTTTTTATATTTCCGCTCTTGTAAGATACAGGAGCATATCAAAAAGCTTACACTCAGTTTTTCATTGGTCGACAACCTTCAACAACACAACAACGGCCCTATGACGAAAGGGCAGACCATTGTTTAACAAGTCCCGCTAAAAGCGTGGATCTTAATTAATTTCTATGATTCCAAAAGTATTTAAAGAGGTCATTGACCTCGGTGACGGTAGGGAGATCTCTATCGAAACGGGTAAATTGGCCAAACAGGCCCATGGATCCGTCGTGGTTCAATCCGGCAAATGTATGCTTCTGTGTACAGTTGTATCGAACTACAAAGCCAGTGATGTGGATTTTTTACCACTCACTGTAGATTATCGTGAAAAATTTGCGGCTTCCGGGCGTTATCCAGGCGGTTTCTTTAAAAGAGAAGCCAGGCCAAGCGACGGAGAAATATTGACTATGCGGTTAGTGGACCGTGTTCTACGACCACTCTTCCCAAAAGACTACCATGCGGAAACCCAGGTGATGATTCAGCTGATGTCTCACGATGACGATGTAATGCCCGATGCCATGGCAGGACTTGCGGCATCGGCAGCAATACAACTCTCAGATTTTCCATTCGAATGTGCGATCTCCGAAGTACGTGTCGGCCGGGTCAATGGTGAATTTATCATCAACCCGACAAGGGCTCAACTCGCCGAGTCGGATATCGACATGGTAATTGGTGCTTCAGCAGATTCTGTGATGATGGTGGAAGGTGAAATGGGCGAAATATCTGAAGAGGAGATGGTAGAAGCGATCAAATTTGCTCATGAAGCCGTCAAAATTCAGTGTGCTGCACAAGAAAGACTGGCAGACGCAGCCGGAAGGAAAGAAGTGCGCGAATATGATACTGAAGCAGAAGACGAAGCACTGGCTAAAAAAATCCACGACTTGGTCTATGATAAAGTTTATGCGGTCGCCAAAGCGGGATCTGCAAAACATGAACGTAGCGCAGCTTTTTCAGAGATCAAAGAAGAAGTTAAAGGACAGTATTCCGAAGAGGAACTCGAGGAAATCGGAGATCTGGTTTCCAAATATTATTACAAGGCCGAAAAGGAAGCGGTTAGAAAACTCACTGTAGATGAAGGACTTCGGCTCGATGGTAGAAAAACAGATGAAATTCGCCCTATCTGGTGCGAAGTAGATTACCTGCCTTCAACACATGGATCCTCCATTTTTACCCGAGGTGAAACTCAGGCATTAGCAACGGTTACCCTGGGAACATCAAGGGAGGCCAATCAGATAGATATGCCATCCTTTGAGGGTGAAGAGACTTTCTATCTTCACTACAATTTTCCACCGTTCTCCACTGGTGAGGCAAGACCTATTCGGGGGACATCTCGCCGGGAAATAGGCCACGGAAATTTGGCGCAGAGAGCACTTAAAGGTATGATACCCGAGGATTGTCCCTATACAGTCAGGGTTGTATCCGAAGTATTGGAAAGTAATGGTTCTTCTTCAATGGCCACCGTATGTTCGGGGACCATGGCGCTGATGGATGCGGGAGTACAACTGAAAAAACCTGTTTCCGGGATTGCTATGGGTCTGATCAGCGATGCTGATTCGGGTAAATATGCTATTCTCTCCGATATACTCGGTGATGAAGATCACCTGGGTGATATGGATTTTAAGGTAACAGGTACTGCAGATGGTATTACAGCCTGTCAGATGGACATCAAAGTGAAAGGTCTGTCTTATGAAATTCTGGTAAAAGCCCTGAACCAGGCAAAAGAAGGCCGCCTTCATATACTCAGCAAGTTGGTGGAATCTATCGATGCGCCAAGAGGAGATGTTAAGCCTCATGCTCCTAAAATGGTTACAACTACCATTCCTGGAGAATATATAGGCGCACTGATAGGCCCTGGAGGAAAGGTAATCCAGGAGCTTCAGAAGGAAACCAAAACCACTATTGTGATCAATGAAGATCCGGTAACCGAGGAAGGAATTGTAGAGATCCTGGGTACTGAACAGGAAGGCATCGATATGGTATTGGCTAAAATAGACAGTATTACCTTCAAGCCTGAAGTAGGCAGTATTTATGAAGTGAAAGTGATTAAGATCCTCGATTTTGGCGCGGTCGTAGAATATCTTGATGCTCCTGGCAACGAGATCTTGCTGCATGTGTCGGAAATGGCCTGGGAACGGACCGATAAGGTAACCGATGTGCTCAACCTCGGAGATAAAGTCGACGTGAAGTACTTTGGTCTTGATTCCAGGACCAGAAAGGAGAAAGTTTCGCTAAAAGCCCTGCTCCCCAAACCGGAAGGTTATAAGGAACGACCCCCAAGAAGTGATCGAGGGGATCGAAATGGCGGTTTTAGACGACCTCAGAGACAAAGAAGAGATTAATTCTAATTTATTTAACAAGCTATAAAACCCCTATTTTTAGGGGTTTTTTCTTGATTTTTAACATAAAGCTCGAAATACTCCAGCCTAAATGTAACATTTGTTAATTTTTTACGTATAAGTAAGTGCAGTCCAGATTCATGAACTTAGTTTAGAAAGGAAAATAGATGAGACAGTTAAAAATCACAAAACAGGTTACCAATAGGGAAACGGCTTCCCTGGATAAGTATTTGCAGGAAATCGGCAAAGTTGATCTTATCACGGCCGATGAGGAAGTAGAGTTGGCCCAGCGTATTAAAGCCGGAGATCAATCAGCACTTGAAAAACTCACCAAGGCTAACCTGCGATTTGTGGTATCTGTAGCAAAACAATATCAAAATCAGGGTCTCACCCTACCCGATCTGATCAACGAAGGAAACCTTGGCCTCATTAAAGCTGCACAACGCTTCGATGAAACCAGGGGATTCAAATTCATTTCCTATGCGGTATGGTGGATTCGTCAGTCGATACTGCAGGCGTTGGCCGAGCAATCGCGTATTGTTCGCTTGCCTCTTAACAAAATCGGTTCGATCAATAAGATCAATAAGACCTTTGCCTTCCTGGAGCAAGCTCACGAACGTGTGCCTTCTGCCGAGGAGATCGCCAAGGAACTCGACATGACCGTGGAAGACGTTAAGCAATCGCTTAAGAACTCAGGCCGTCACGTATCTATGGATGCACCACTTATAGACGGTGAAGATTCTAACCTTTATGATGTATTGCGTAGTGGTGAATCACCCAATCCTGACAAGGAATTATTGCACGAATCATTGAGAACTGAAATCGAAAGAGCATTGGAAACACTTACTCCGAGGGAGGCCGATGTAATAAGACTATATTTCGGACTCGCAGGGCAGCATTCGATGACACTTGAGGAAATCGGTGAAACCTTTGACCTTACTCGCGAACGTGTACGTCAGATAAAGGAAAAAGCTATCCGTAGGTTAAAACATACCTCGAGAAGCAAGATTCTTAAGACATATCTGGGTTAATGCCCGGAACCACAGGGACGTTAAAAATACCTTAAATTGGAAATATGGTATAAAAATTGTACCTTGTATTACCTTAGTAACAGTTAATCATGACTGTTCGTTTTTTGATTGATGAATAAACTCCGGCTGATTACCGGAGTTTTTTCATTTATAGTTTTGCCTAAAATTCGAATGATATTTCTTCGGCCTTATAACTCATAATAGAAGTTATTTCTGAGGAGCTCCAGACTTTTGGGAATGGCCGTTTCAGGAGATTCATTTCCCTCGAATTCCAGAGAAATATACCCTCTGTAGTTGAGATCGCGCATCATTTGCCCGATCTTTGGATAATCGATATCCAATGTATACCATTTACCCCCACCATAATAGGTTTTAGCCTGAATAAGGCAGGCCTGGGGTGCTAACATGGCCAGCTGCTGATCTCTATCCTCGAGGAAGTTGCCGGTATCGAGTGTAACTTGTAACCAGGGACTATTTATGGTCTCGACAATTCGTTTTACCCCAGCCGCAGTTCTGCCCAAGCCCCAGTGGTTTTCCAGGCCCAAAATCACACCGCATTTTTCGGCCACAGGTAAGCATTTTTCAATAGCCTCGATGACCCAGGCAAATCCATCCTCATCAGAATAGCCCTCAAGTGCCGGTTCTATTCCTTTATTGGCCATAAGTGTATCGAAGTCCTTAGAAGTTCCCCAGCGGCCGGTATTGATCCGCATGGTAGGTATCCCAAGCGAATATGCTAATTCTATTTGGTGTATTGTAAGCGCAATATTCTCATTTCTATATTCCAGCGATGGATTTACGAATCCCTGATGGGTTGAAAATCCCATAATATCGAGACCGGCATGATACGCTCTTCGCTTTAGGGCCTGCAGATACGAATTTTCTTCCGATGCCATTTGAACCAACAGGAATTCTATCCCATCGAACCCCATTGCTGCTGCTTTTTCGATACAACTCTCTATTGAGGATTCTTCCTTCGGGCCATTGAACTGCCAAAAGGAATAGGTAGAAACGCCCAGTGGGTTGTACTTTACATTTCCTTTGGTTTTAACCTGTGTATTTTCTGGTTTGGTTGCTGGAGTACATCCTGCTACAGAAGTCCCAAGGCCTAATGCGGTAAGTCCGCCAACAAAATCACGCCTGTTCATAATGAGTAAATTAGTGGTTGTCCTTTAAAGATAAGAAATATGAACCCGATTGACATGCCTGTGAAGAGAGCGCGGATCTCTTTGAGATGTTTCGACTTTCCGTTGCCCTACAAGTCCTCTCAATTCATTAATTTTGGCACAAATTCAAAGTTCTGGATCTATGAAGGAGTTTAAAATTGCCCCATCATTGCTTGCTGCCGATTTTGGCAACCTCCAGCGAGATGTGGAAATGGTGAATCAGAGTGAAGCAGATTGGCATCATATCGATATCATGGACGGTGTTTTCGTGCCGAATATATCTTTTGGGATGCCGGTGCTGAAAGCTATTTCAAACCATGCCACAAAACCCCTGGATGTTCATCTTATGATCGTTGACCCTGATCGGTATATCGATACATTCGCCGAATTAGGCGCACAGATCCTAACCGTTCATTTTGAAGCCTGCACCCATCTTCATCGTACAATTCAAGCGATTAAAGCTAAAGGTATGAAAGCCGGAGTGGCCCTAAACCCTCACACACCGGTACGCGTACTGGCCGATGTTATACGTGATATAGATCTGGTATGTGTGATGAGTGTAAATCCGGGATATGGCGGACAGTCGTTTATAGAAAATACCTATGAAAAAGTGCGTAAATTAAAAAAACTGATCTCGAAGAAGGGTTCAGGGGCACTCATAGAGATCGATGGCGGAGTAAACGCCGACAACGCAGGCTTACTCCTGGAAACCGGGGCCGATGTACTCGTCGCCGGCAGCTTTGTCTTTAATTCAGCAGACCCCCGACAAACCATTGCCGAGTTGTCTGCAGTGAGTCTTACCTAATCGTTGTGCAATAAATAGTTTAGCAGGTCGGTAGTGGTAACAACCCCGACCAGGATGTCATCATCTACCACTGGCAAAGAGTGATATTCGCTTTCAACAAATTTCTGGGCTACCTCCTTAATGGTATTTTCGGAATTAACAGTTTCAAGCTTACTACGCATAAGACTTTTGACGGTAAACATTTCGTAAATAGAGGAAGAAACATCTTCTTCCTCACGGAAGGCGCCATCGGCAAAACTGATCCTAAGAATATCATTAATACTCAACATCCCAACTATCTTTTGACCCTCTACTACGGGTATGTGTCGGATCTTATATTTCTTTAGCAAATGTTCTGCCTTATCAAGACCGTCTTTAACCCCGACGGTAATAAGATCTTTTGTCATGATGGTCGAAACCGGAACTTCTATCTGAACGTTCATAACATGGAGTTTTTTAATTAACGCGAATTAAAGTTCCGTTTCTTGAAACGGAAAAAGAATGATAAAAATCATATTCCATCAGGTCTGTATATACATTCGTTCCGAAGAGCAAATCCCTCACACCTCGCTCCCGATCTCTTTTACGATACCAAATTCTGTTGTACTTTTACGTCTTGTCAGAAATTATGGAATCATTCGATGTTTTAATTATAGGAGGAGGACCAATCGGGATTGCCTGTGGCCTGGAGGCGAAGAAAAAAGGACTGAAATATCTGATCATTGAAAAGGGGACTATAGTCAATTCTCTGTTCAACTATCCCGTGAATATGCAGTTTTTTTCCTCTTCCGAGCGATTGGAGATAGATGATATCCCTTTTATCAGCAAAGAGGCAAAACCCAGGAGAAATGAATCTCTGGAATACTACAGAAGAATTGTTACATCTAATAAGCTTAATATCAAACTTTTCGAGGAGGTTGAGGACATTGAGAAACAAGACGATAAATTCCTTATCCAAACCGATAAAAACAAATACAGCACTTCGAATGTCATAGTTGCTACAGGTTTCTATGATCTTCCGAATCTTTTGGATATCCCCGGAGAGGACCTTCCTAAAGTATCTCATTATTACAAGGATCCCCATTACTATGCAAGTCAGAAACTGGCTGTCATCGGCGCTAGCAATTCTGCCGTCGACGCGGCCCTCGAATGTTGGCGTAAAGGAGCCGAAGTAACCATGATCATCAGAGAACCCGAGATCGGAAACCGGGTAAAATATTGGGTACGCCCCGATATTATTAATCGTATTGAGGAAGGCAGTATAAAGGCCTATTTCAATTCAAATGTAAAAGAGATCAGCAAAGAAGCCATAAAGGTGGAAACACCTGATGGCATCATCGATCTGGAAAACGATTTTGTATTGGCGCTAACAGGATATATGCCCAATTTTGAATTTCTTGAGAAATTGGGGATTGAGCTCTCCCAGGATCAAAAGAGGCTACCGACATACCATGAAGATACCATGGAAACCAATATTAAAGGCTTGTATCTTGCCGGGGTGATCTGTGGTGGTATGGAAACCCATAAGTGGTTTATTGAGAATTCAAGGATACACGCAAAGATCATCGTTAAGGCGATCCTTGGGAATATGAAAAAACAACCAGACCTGACACATGGCGCAACGGAACAATAAGATTGCAATCGCCATACACGGTGGGGCAGGCACCCTTATGAAAGGTATGATGACCCCTGCCAAGGAGGCTGAATACAAAAAAGCACTTCAGGAATCGCTCTATGCAGGTTATAACGCATTAAATTCTGGTAAATCTGCTGTCGAAGCCACAGAATTGGCGGTACGGATAATGGAAGATTGCACACTATTTAACGCAGGTAAGGGCAGTGTATTTACCGCCGGGGGTAAGCACGAAATGGATGCGGCCATTATGGATGGTGAGACGCTAAATGCAGGAGCAGTAGCACTTGTTAATAGTATCAGAAATCCGGTTTCTCTGGCCAGAGATGTCATGGAAAACAGCGAACATATATTACTGGCAGCCGATGGAGCCATGGAATTTGCGAAGAAGATGGGGTATAGCCTGGAAGATCCCGACTATTTCTACGACGAATTCCGGCACCAACAATGGCAGGAGATTCGCGATACCGATCAGTTTCAACTCGATCATTCGCTCAAAAAAGATTCAAAATTCGGAACGGTGGGTGCTGTAGCCTGCGATCAAAATGCAAATTTAGCTGCCGCAACCTCAACGGGAGGCATGACCAACAAGCGCTTTGGACGTATCGGAGATAGCCCGCTAATCGGTATTGGCAACTATGCCAATAACGCTACCTGTGCCGTGTCCTGCACGGGAAGTGGGGAGTATTTCATAAAGGCAGTGACGGCCTACGACCTGTCGTGCCTGATAGAATATAAAGGACTCAATTTAGAACAGGCCGCTTTCGAAGTTATTCATAAGCGGATGACAAAAATAGGTGGAGACGGCGGACTTATCGCTGTAGACAGACTGGGAAACCTTACCATGCCTTTCAATACCGAAGGGATGTATCGCGCAGCCAAAGATTCAGACGGACTTTTAGAATTATCGATCTATAAGGACTAAGAAGTGAGGAATGGTGCATCGAGGGGCAGAACTTTCACTTTCCCTTTCTTGATATTAAAGCGGTCACCATTGGCAAGTACATGGGTCTTTAAATTGATTAACGACATTGGTGTGCCTTCTTCCAATACTTCCCTGTTATTGTGTTTCAACTTTCTTGGATCGAATAAAATGACCATTCCGGAGCCGATCACCTCAAATATCTTCCCTTTTTTGATCAC
>JBDNAQ010000060.1:0-4560 GCA_039768345.1 Flavobacteriaceae bacterium | reverse complement strand
TATGATAGACATCGAGTTTTACCAGCTCTTTAAGCGTGCCAGACTCACTATCGAAGTGCATCACCTCTCCCCTTCTCTGTGAAATTAAGACATCATTATTGGGAAGGATAGTCATTTCAGTAGGTTCGTAAAACTGCCCGATAGTCAATGAATGCTTGCTGAACCGGTCTTGTTCCGGTGGAATTTGTATAATCGCCTTTTTATACTCTAACTCGTAATTCTCGCCAATAGCATATTGTATGCCTCCCAGAATATGCTTCAGGAATTTCTGTTCGGAAAATGATTCATCGGTATGCCCCAGGGCGGTATAAAAAGACCGGCCACCATCATATTCGTGGTACCAGGCCATTGGGTGAAAAGCTCCGTTGGTCCCTCCCTCATAGGTGTTTTCATCAACCTCGATCAGCACATTGACAGGTTCGTAGATCTTCCTGAAATTATAGAGTTCATCGGTATGGACCCATAGATCATCATCGAAGTTAGAAGTAGCGATAAAATCATGATCCCTAATATGAAAGTCTGCCTCGGCCACCCCTGGTGGATGGCTCTCAAAATAGGCGCCGACCAGCCTGCCATACCAGTTCCAATCGTACTCCGTATCGGTTGCGGCATGGATACCTACAAACCCACCCCCCGATTGGATATATCTTTCAAATGCCGCTTCCTGTTCATGGTTGAGGACATTTCCGGTAGTATTTAAAAAGACCACAGCCGCATAATCCTTGAGTATCTCTTCCCGAAACATCGTACTGCTCTTGGTTGTATCGACCTGAAAATTATTTTCAGTACCCAGTGCCTGAATCGCGGCTATCCCCGAGGGTATAGAACTATGGTTATAGCCCATGGTTTTCGAAAACACCAGGATCTTAGGCATACCCTCCCTCTTTTTCCGGCAACTGCTTAAAGCCAACACAAAGAAGGAGATTAAAAGGATGAATATTTTGGACAGTCGTATAGTACACATAAACTTCTTTATTATTTTCAGGAATTTGGCAGATAGTAAGGTCCCTTGATATTACAGCATTGTATGCATGTCTGTTGAAACAATTAATAATGTATCTTTAAGGGAGAGTCTAAATATAGCCAAAGACATTGAGAAAATCCAAGTAAATAATTGTTGCTGAAGGATATGGCAGCTACCGGAGATAAGCTTAAAGAACTCTATTTCGAGACACCTGACAAATGGAGGTCATGGCTCGAAAAAAATCATGATCGATGCACAGGTATTCATTTGATTTTCTACAAAGTAGGTCATGAGAAGGCTAGTATGAGATGGGAAGAAGCCGTTAGACAAGCACTTTGCTTTGGATGGATAGACAGTACCGTAAAAAGCCTGGGAGATGGTAAACGCCGGCAGTACTTCTGCCCGAGAAAGCGGAAAAGCACCTGGAGTAAACTCAATAAAACATATATACAAGAACTGACTGATCTCGGACTGATGCACAGCAGTGGCCTGAACAAAATTGAGGAGGCAAAAAAAGACGGGTCGTGGTTTGCCATGGATGATGTTGAGAACGGGCTAATCCCCGTGGAACTTCAAAAGGCCTTTGATCGCAATCCGCAGGCAATTGAGAATTATAAACGTTTTCCCCGAACCTCCCAAAAGTCCTATCTCTATTGGCTTAATCAGGCCAAGAGGCCGGAGACGAGAGCGAGAAGAATTGAAGAGATTGTAAATCTCTGTGCTGCTAATATCAAATCGAGATCCTAAAATAAAGAAGATGAAAAAAGCTGCTCTAATTTGTATAGCCTTACTACTGCTGAGTTGTATACAGTCTCAAGACATGGTTAGTCCAACAGCCCTGCTCATTACCGATGTTAATATAGTAGACCTGCGCAAGGGGACAATTCTTGAACACCGCTATATCGTTATAGATTCCGGCCTTATCAAGAGTATTACTACCGGGATAGATCAGCCACAACTATATTCACAGAAGATCGATGGCAAAGGGCAGTATCTCTTAGCCGGTCTGGCCGAAATGCATGCCCATATCCCTTCTCCCCCTACTTCACCTACGAGGGTGGAAGAAACCCTATTCCTTTACCTCTCTAACGGAATTACTACAATTAGGGGTATGCTGGGGCATCCCTCTCACCTGGAGCTTCGGAAGAGTGCTTTGAAAGGCGAATTATTGAGCCCAAGGATCTTTAGCTCGAGCCCTTCACTGAATGGGAACAGCGTTCAAACTGTAGAAGAGGCGCAGCAGAAAGTTACTGCCTATGCACAAGCGGGTTATGATTTTCTTAAAATTCATCCTGGTATTCGTCTCGATGTGTTTAACGCGCTGGCGGAAACCGCCAGGCAGGAGGAAATTCCTTTCGCAGGTCACGTTCCGGTAGATGTTGGGATAATCAAAGCACTTGAGAGTGGTTATGCGACAATTGATCATATAGACGGCTTTCTGGAAGGACTGGTGCCGGCCGATAAAATAGGAGACCCGAATGAGAATGGATTTTTTGGATATAATTTCACGGCTCTGGCCGATACAACAAGGATTTCTGAATTGGTAGAATTATCAAAGCAGAAAGAGATATGGATTGTCCCTACCCAAAGTCTCTTTGAACGTTGGTTTGCTCCCACCACAGCCGATGAAATGCTGGGGCAACCCGAGATGAAATATATGCCATTGGCTACGCTTCAGAATTGGAGGGCAAGGAAAGTCCAGGCTACGGGAGACCAAAGCGGCTTCGACCCGGATAATTGGGAAACATTTATCGACATCAGAAGAAAGTTGATCAGAAGTATCCAGGACAACGGCCATGGGCTGCTATTAGGATCAGATGCGCCCCAAATCTTTAATGTACCCGGATTTTCGATACATCGCGAAATTGAAGGTATGGTCAGAGCCGGTCTCAGCCCGCTGGAAATCCTCCGATCCGGCACAATAAATGTAGCCCGATACCTCGATATGGAAGGTCGGATCGGAGAGATCAAAGTTGGTTTTGAAGCAGATGCTCTTCTGATTAGACACAATCCCCTTATCGACCTGGCTGCATTGAGGGAGATTCAAGGGGTCCTGGTTCGTGGTCGTTGGATACCGAAAGAAGAAATAGACCGCCGACTAAAAGAAATAGAAGATAATGCCGCTAAGCAATAAACATCGATTATGAAGCGACGAGAATTTGTTAAAAACACCGGGTTTCTCACCGCGGCCAGCCTGATTCCTTTTTCTGATGCCCTTTCCCACAACGGTTACAAACTAAACAGCACAGCACTTAATGATCTGGGCATCCAGCTTTTTTCTGTCCCGCGACTCATGGAGGAAGATCTTGTCGGTGGAGTTGGGTTATTAGCTCAAATGGGGTTTAAGAAATTGGAATTGTACGGGCCCTATCCCTTTAGTGCAGCTTCGGCAAAAGAGCGCTGGAATTCACTTATCCCAAGATTGGGATTTTCCGGAAGTGGCTTTTATGGGAAGACAGCCTTAGAGTTTAGTTCGATCATCAGAGATCATGATATTAAGATCCCATCGATGCACACCGACCTGGATACTTTGGAAAATCATCTAGATTCACTCGCCAAAGGAAGCGAAACGCTTGGATTTGAATATATTGTACTTCCTGCACTTCCTCAGGAATACAGAAAAAATTTGGAAGACTATAAAAAAACGGCTGAACTTTTTAATTCGATTGGTAAAAAGGCCCGGCAGTACGGATTAAAGCTTACGTACCACAACCACGGCTATGGTCTGGGCACGACAGATGGCATAACGCCAATGCGCTATCTCATCGAGCACACCGATCCTGAATGGGTTTTTTTAGAAATGGATTTATTCTGGACCTCGGCGGGTGGAGCTGATCCGGTGGAATATCTAAAAGACTATCCTGGTCGTTACCATCTTATGCATGTGAAAGACATGAAGGAAAAACGGAGATTTTCCGGAGACGGCGGAGACCCCGGGCAATGGATGGAGCTTTTCCCAATGATGTGCTCGGCCGGCGATGGTGTGCTTCCACTACAGAAGATCATACCTGCCGCCTTAAAAAGTGGTGTTAAACATTTTATAGTAGAACAGGATATGGTAGCGCAGCCCGAAATTGCATTACAAAAAAGTATAGACTACCTATCCGGGATCTAAAGCTCCTCAAAAGCTATCCAGATTATTTTTAAGCCGGAACTAATGGCATTTTTCTCAGGCGCCGGCCTGTAATCTTATAAGCTGCATTGGCAATCGCGGCGGCAATTGGTCCCAGTGGTGGTTCGCCAACAGCTCCAGGGTGGTTTTCGTTTTCCAGTAGGGCCACTTCGATAATACGGGGACTATGCCTCATCTGTGCCATCCGGTAAGGTCCGTATATCTCGGGCTGTAATTCACCATCAACTACCTTCATCTCTTCGAACATAGCTGCACTAATGCCCATGATAATACTTCCTTCACATTGCGCTTTCACCTGGTCTGGATTTACTATCATCCCCGGGTCGATGGCACAGAATACTTTATGAACTAAGATTTCATTCCCTTTCATCGATACCTCAGCGACCTGGGCAACGGGGGTATTGGCATCGGTAGAAGCGGCAAAACCCATGGCCCTGCCGTCGATTACTTCATTATGCCAACC
>JBDNAQ010000367.1:0-7234 GCA_039768345.1 Flavobacteriaceae bacterium | reverse complement strand
TGTAATATTCCAGGCGGATGGCATCGGTCCCCGGGCGTTCCTCATAATCAAAGTCAAAATAGGAATAGGCATTGAAGATATCATTAGGATTCCATACCGTATTGATGCCCCAGTTTATTCGCTGCCGCCCCACTTTCAGGGTGATGTCATTGTGAAGCCATTCCAGATACAGCCTGTCTATCATGGTGTGCAGCATAAAGGCCCCTTCGTTGATTATGGTCCAGCTGAGGTCGAAAAAATAGGTGTCATATTCAATGAATTCCACAAAATCGTCCCCAAGGAGTTTTGTGGTTTCTCCTATAAACAAACGGCTGCGCAATGCTCCGTAGACCCTGAGCTTATCCGTTGGATACCAGCGGAAATTGAGGCGGTTGTGGATAAGGTTATCGACCAGAGTACTGTCCCTCAAATCATTGAAAGTTATCATCTCTTTGACATACCCGTTTATAAACGCCTTCTTAGGCTTTTTCTCCTGGGCATGGAGTGAGCCCATCAAAAAGACACAGAGTATCCACCATATGGGGCTAAGAGCGAATCTCATCCGACTTGATTATACCGTCCTCCAGGGTGACAACCCGCCTTGCCTTGTCTATTACACGCTGGTCGTGTGTAGAAAAGATGAAGGTCATGCCTTCTTCCAGGTTCATCCGGGCCATCATATCGAGCAGGTTGGCCGCCGATGCAGAATCCAGGTTGGCGGTGGGTTCATCGGCCAGGATGAACTTGGGTCGGGAGGCGAGCGCACGAATCACTGCCACCCGCTGTTGTTGCCCGCCCGATAATTCAGAGGGCCGTATATTGGCTTTGTCCTTCAGTCCCACTTCCTCGAGAAGGTGCAAGGACCGCGCCTTCATTTCATGCACGGGTATTTTTTGCAACAGCATGATAAACTCCACGTTCTCCCTGGCCGTAAGCACAGGGATCAGGTTATACTGCTGAAAGACAAAACCGATATTGTGAAGCCTGAAATCGATCCGTTCCGAATCCTTTAGTTTGGATATATCCCTACCGGCAACTTTGATCGTTCCCGAGCTGGGGTTATCCAGACCGCCAATAATATTCAAAAGAGTGGTCTTGCCGGAACCCGATGGCCCCACGATGGCCGTAAATTCACCTTCGGAAATCTCAAGATCAACATCCTTCAGTGCCTGAACGGCAATTTTGGAATCTTGATAGACCTTTGCAATATCCCGGGTTTCTATAACGATTTTCTTATCTGTAAGTGTTTTCATAGTGCAAGTATTATACGGTATGAAGTGCTTCGATTGGATTGAGTTGAACTGCCTTGTAGGCAGGATAAAGTGCGCCAAGTAAGGCGGTGATGATCACCCCGACCGCTACATAGACATAGGCGCTGTTCTCTATGTACGGGTAAAGAATAGAGCTATAACCAAACTCCCTGAGTCCTTCGGAATAAGCGCTAAGGTCGATTCCCTGCATTCCCAGCCAGTACATGGTCAGCAGGCCCAAAAAAATGCCGACCGGCCCACCCACCAGCGACAGGAAAATGGTTTCGATAACGATCATCATATAAATACGCCATTTGTTCATCCCGATGGCCATTAGCATCCCAAGTTCCCGATAGCGCTCAAGAACGGCCATCAGCATGGTATTGATAATACCGAAAATCAAGGCAATCATGATGATTCCTATCAGGACCCAGAGAAAACTGTCCGTCATTGAAAGGAACAGTTCCAATTCGGGCGCGATCTCCCGCCATGATTCTATCAATAAATCAGGATGTGCCGATCTAAGATCCGGGAGAACAACTGTTTCGGATTCAGGGTTTTCCAATAACAGAGCAATCTCATGTACCCCTTCTTTCAGCCCGGCGATTCGGGTCAGGTCTTCTATAGTTATATAGGCAGTGGCTTTGTTTATTTGGGGTGCTGTAGTCTCAAGCATACCCGCTACACGGAAGGCACCGGCAACAAGGTTGTTTTCCCGGTCCTGGAAGGTAAGTACGACCTTTGAATTCAGTTTTACTTTCAATGTATTGGCCAGTTCCTTGCCGATTACAATCGGGTTTTTAAGGTCCGTTATGAAATAGGACCCCTCCACAATCAGGGAGTCGTGATGGGTCACTGAACGTTCCCGTTCGGGAATAATGCCATAGATCCTGACTCCGCTCGACTTGCGGGGCGATGAGACCATGCCGTTGGTAACGCTTCGTGAAGAAACCGCCTGAATCCTGGGGTCTGAAACCAGGGATTCGGCCAAAACCATTCCACCCGGTATGACAATGCCTATGTTATGATCCTTTTTAAAGTCGACCTTGTGGATTTGTATGTGGGAAATCTCATGCCTTATGGCCCCGTTGATATAGGAGATCATAAAACCGTTCATAAAGCCAAGCATGAATATCAAAGCCCATATACCCACCACGATCGACCCGATGACCACCAGGCTGCGGCCTCTGCTGCGCCATACATTTCTCCACGCTATGGTTGCTAACATCTTCATCTTCCCTCCCTCATTGCGGTTACCGGATCTATTTTCCAAATCTTGTATAATGGATATGCGCTGAGCACCAGGGCCATGAAAAATACTACCCAGGCCTGACTGGTGAAGACGATGGGCTCATTGCTGAATGCGTATATGGGTTCAATATCGAATTTTTCAAAGGCCGTTTTGTATTCTTCCGGGAGCGATATTGGGTTGTGACTGAAATAATTGATTACGGGAAGGCTCAGCGCAAAGCCCGTAAGGACAGCCAGTATGGCCAACATTACAATCTCGGAAAAGATCGACAACTGGAGCCTGGATCTGTGCATGCCCACAGATAGCATGACACCAAATTCATAAAGGCGTTCTTTGGTCATCATCAGGAACGTGCCGAACATACCAAAACCTATTACCAAATAAAGCAACAACAACATGATGATCCCCGAAATATTATCGATCTCGATACCCTGGATCAATTCCGGCATCATGGTCTTCCATCCCATTACCTCATGGGCTGTAGTATCAAGGTCCCGAAGAATCGCTTCCTGGATAGCAGCTACTTTTTTTGGCTGATCGGTAACCACAGCTATTGCAGTCAGCAGCCCTTCAGCACCATAAAAATATTGAGCTGCAGGCAGGGGCATAAAGACTACCTGATTGGTAAGTTGCGGCAGGCCAAATTCCACCAGCCCGGCTACCGCGTATTTACCGGCTGCATTCACCCCGTGATAACCCTGACTGATAAGCACCAGGGTATCTCCCACCTTCATTTTCAGATAATCCGCCAGTCCGGACCCTATAATGACCCTGGGGTCGTTCAGGCCTACCTTGCTGCCTTCAGTAATCTTATGCTCTACTCCGGTAAGGTGAGATTCCTTTTCCGGGTCCATGCCGATGACCATGGCACCCCTGGTGCGGGTTCCGTAGGAGGCAAGCGCAAAAGATTCCAGACGCGGTACCGCAGCCTCCACCCCGTCCAGGGATTCTATCTGCTCCTGCAATCCCTCGGGTGGAGCGAACGCATTGTCTAACACCTGTTCATCCCAATAGCCCAACTTATGTATCTGGATATAACCGGTATAGAATCGCACGCTATTGTCTATCATCCGTTCATAGGACCCCAGTTGCATAGACCGCATGAGACTGGATAGGATTACCGCAAAAGCAATGCTCACGATCGTGATGATCGTACGGCGCTTGTTACGCCAAATGTTTCGCCAAGCCAGTTTAAACAGCATGAGCTATCGGATATGCTTCATTTCCTTAATGGAGAAAAAATCCTCACTGATACCTATGTCGAACTGGATATCCTTGTAGTGAATCACTGTTCGATGCTCCGGATTTTCTGCCGGAATCATATCCATTCTGGCAGGAATCACACGGCCGCCCATTTCACGGATATCAGATAAAATCATGGTATTGATCAGGAATTCATCCTCATCATAATATTTAATCAACAATTCGATATCATCCTCCTTGGAAACATAGATTAGAATACGGCCCCAAACTACCGGCGCGCCCTCCTTCGGGATAAGTTCTATCTTCCAGGCATCGCGCCCGGTAATGGTAGAATCCCCGCGAATGAAGTGATTGTAATCATTCACGATAGAGGATTCCTTCACGAGATCATCATTGGTAAAATCCGATCCCATCCAGGATTGTGTCATCATCGATGGTGGGAGTTTTATGACGCGGTCAATGGTGGGCTGCCAGTTCCAGAGCTCCTTATCCCGCTTAAGAAAGGCGGTACCCTGATCACGGGCTGGAGCCGTAATAAGTATCAAGGAAAAATCAGTGCCCCGGGACCATCCTTTCATTGAAATCTCCCGCGACCAGTCGGGCCGAATGATCTTCATGGTCATATTGGAAGAGGATGAGTTGCCGCGCATTTTCTGATCCACTTTTTTTATAATTTCCGAGGCATCCTGGGCGTATAGAAAAGAGGTTATAAGAGAGAGTACGAGCCAGAGTGTGCTTTTCATTTCATTAACCATTTTTAATGAGGGAAGATCTTCGCCAAACGGGCGGTACCGTCCTCTCCTTCAAAGATAAGTAGAAAGTTTCATGAGCGAAAACTTTAGGGCCTCAGGGAATCATGGTCTGCGCCTTCCAGATCTAAAGCAAATCATCATCATTACATGAAATTATATTAAGCATTTCGGGTAACAGGATTGTCATATTCATGACAACCTCTTTGTTTGTTGTTCTCTTCTAAATTTCAGATAGGAGTTTATTCTTTTTCTCCTTTCGGCAATTATTTCTTTTAAGTTTTTATTAGCCATGATAACTTCCGGGTCAGGGGCTAAAAATTTAAATAAACCAGGCTCTTGATATTTCAAATAATATTCACCTTTTCCTTTATGTATCTGATACATCTTTTTTAAGTCCTTTAATAATGTTGTTTTCATGTTTACTTATTGATCTGATTAAAGTAAGTTATGTTTTCCCCGGGGAACTTTTAATAATACGCTATCAATAGTACACAGGAGGAGCATAAAGTAAAATGATAAGCATCATGTTCTGATAATTTTTACGTTTGCCAATGCGGACGTGATTTGAATGTTTAATCTCCTTAGCCTTCTATCTTGTCAGGTGCAATATTCTGTTCCAAAATGATAAAGGACTTATCTATGGTGAAAAAGACATTGTATCTTTTGGATTATTTAATGTGAGCTAAGCAACCCGTGAGTTTCACGGTAACTTAATGAAAACTGGTCTGCCCGCATTTACAAAAATGGCAAACTACAAGCACCTAATCTCATCCCGATAACTATCGGGGCCAAATTTCAAGCTCCAATTTGCAAAATAGTATGATTGTACTATGGAATTTGACTTTTGGAATTAGTTTTTTTTGCTTGCAATAGCAAATTTAGTCCATGAGCGGAACCTATTGCAGCCGTAGTGAGACCACAATAAAAAGCCTGCTATAATAGGTCTATTCTGATTTTTTCGACTCAGCCATAAGGGAGAAAGCTTAGTACTTCGCTCAGGAACTATTTCGTCAACACAACATTTGCTATTACGGTGACGTTCACATCAGCTGTAGCGGGATCATCATCAAGATCAATCAAATAGTCTTCAGAGAGTGTAGCATACCAAAGGTTTTCGGATATTGAATTTATTGTGATCACAATAGTATCTGGCCCTTCAAACAATGTTAATGTCATTTCATCCGCACTCAGGTCCCAGGTCCCGCTGTCGGTCCCCCCGGCAAAAGCAGACTCATAGGTATTATCCGGATATATGGTGAGTGATCCTGTAACCTCGGGAACCAGACTGTTTTCAAACATCTCAACCTTAGCTTCCGCTTCTTCCGGAGTAAGGCCCACTACATCTACAAGATAATCCATAAGGGTTTGGGATCCTACATAGCTATTAATGTCTATTTCTGTGGTCGTCCAGGTTCCAACTAAGAGTTCAGCTGTTCCTTGTCCCTCATCACAGCTACCTTCAATCCCAGGATTTCTGTAAGGATCATCATCATAACAATCGGTCTCACTACAGCTATTGTCGATGTCAAAGTACCCATCGCCATCCAGATCTATCGCATCACCATGCCCTTGATGGGCGCCTAAGGCATTGATGCTGACGTTGATAATGCGCCCATTGTGGCAGACATCTACTTTTTTATTTTTTTCATCGGTCTTACCTTTAGAATCGACCAGTTGCAGGTCCTTATCTAAAGATGATTCTTCGCTTTCACAGGAATATAGTAAAATGCAAAGCCCCCCCAACAAAAGGGGAACTATCCCAAAAAATCTTGAAACTTTCATAATAGTGAGGTATTTATCCTTTCTAATATAGGGTTAAATTGTTTACTAATAGTCTTTTAGCTGTCTCTAATCGATGAAATGCATCCTTGATAAAACAATGGAGGGACCTCTTCATCCGAAATGAAGGTTGGACCTCTTCATCCGAAATGTAATGAAGGTTGGACCTCTTCATCCGAAATGAAATGAAGGTTGGATTGTGCGCAGCAATCGCAATGCTGATATAAAGATAGTACTACTTAAAGCCCAACGCCCTCAGGAACGATCAAAGATGAAATGGGCCGAACAGGCTTCCATATCCCCGTCATTGTCAAAGTCGAATTCCCCGGTATCGGCGCCCCCATTAAAGGACAGGGTTGTTCCGTCAAAGGTGTGGCCATAAGTATCCCAGTCGCCAGGGTTATCATCCCAGACAATTGCAAAATAGAATGTTTGCTGCCATTCCTCCCAGAACATTTCTCCGCTTACTGTATAAGCAACCCTATCTACCGGATCTATTGTGAGGGTAAAGCGTCCATTGGATTGCACGGACATGCTGGCAGTTCCCCCGTCTTCTACCACGTCTACTGAGACGGTGTTTACACTAAATTGGGCCTTGGAGGCCTCCCAGCTTCCAGCGAGTTCGCTGATCTCGAACGGACCGTCTTTGGTTAGTATGTCTTCGGGATCATCATCCTTGCTACAGGAGAAAGTCAGCGAAATCAACGAGATCAAAAATAGATATGTGAACGTTTTCATAGCGATAAATTTTAGTAGGAGGGGGCATATTCTAGGAAGGGAACATACCCCCTTCTGTTTACACCAATAAATGTATTAAGATCTTCTGCTGTCCGCAATGATACTGATCAGTTTGCTGTGAAAAACACGGTCGGCCTCTTCCATCCTTTAGATTTCTCAGTCGGTACTTCGTACCTCCTATCGAAATGACATAAAGGTTTTCCCTAACCAAGTTCAGAGATTTATTGATCCTCCTTAAGATTTCTCATTCGGTACTTCGTACCTCTTATCGAAATGACATA
>JBDNAQ010000059.1:0-15685 GCA_039768345.1 Flavobacteriaceae bacterium | reverse complement strand
GTCCAGAATTGGGACAAAACCATTACGACGATCCCAACCTACGCACTCATATCAGATTCGTTCAAGAATTGGCGGGGAATGACCGAATCTGGAGGACGGCGTATAAAAAGAGCACTGCTACTTAAACAGAAAAGCATAAAATACCTGAATGGAGATGAAATAGAGCGACTAAAACAGATCCAATTGGTTTCAAAATACCTTGAAAGCAGAACCAGCAAAATTGAGCAATATAATAAGCAAAACGAGATAGATAAATCTTTGGCAATCAACGGCAGAAACCTGACCAATATTGGTGTTTTTCGTAATTATATTCAGACCTACCTGGAAAAACATAGTGCACTAAACCAGGATATGACATTGATGACCCGTCAATTGGAACCAACTTCACAGGGAATTCCAATAGAGATTTATACTTTCAGTCGAGACAAACGTTGGCAGAATTATGAGTATATCATGGCCGACATATTTGATCACCTCCTGGCGGCCGTACCTTATTTTGATCTGGAAATCTTTGAATTACCCAGTAGTTTTTCTCCACAACAGAGCTGAAATACAGAAGAAAAGCACATAGAGCTGATGAGCTGAAGTAAAACGCTCTCTTTGTAATAATTGCTTATATTGTTTAGTCTGTATGTCTTAATTATGTTCAGGATTCTATTTCAGCTTTGTATTTTCATTACGCTTTTTTCAGTTTCGGCACAAGACCGTCCTATACGCATTGTTGAAAAAGATATACCCAACAGGATTGCCCTTTACGCTGTAAATGAGAACGAACATGACCTTGACGTAAAACTTACGGTAAGCGGAACAAATTTTCGACAAAGCAGGGCTAAGCCACGTTTTATAAGGGTTCCGGCTACATCAAAAGTTCATGTGAAAACACTGGTCCTGATCCGGGATAAAGAACCAAATTATTCTTTTAAGATCGAAGTGAACGATAGTTTGTCGAATCGGGCATTGAAAAAAGAGTATGAACTTATAAGTATCAAACCCGGTAAACCGGTGGTGATTTATCTCACTCCTAATTGTGAGATATGCGATAGTCTTATGCTCGACGTGCGCAATGGCCGATATATTATCGATACGTTAAACCTCGCTAAAAAGCCCCAAATTAAGGATCAACTACAAATCGCCTTTGGTGAAGCGGAACCCATAGATTCTTTAAAAACACCTATCATCAATATTGGCGGAAAACTCTATACCAGGATTGAAAAATATGATGAAATCCTGGAATTACTGCAAAATAATTAAGCTGCATTGCGGAAGCTTAACAATTAAGCTATGCGCAAATGCAGCCTATGAGAATAAGTGTTTATGCATCTACGGTTTTCACCAGTGATGCCTGTATATTATGCGGTACTGCTTTAAATGAATCAAAATTAGAACTAAACGTCGCCTTACCCTGTGTTAAGGATCTCAGATCAGTTGAATAACCATATAATTCTGATTGCGGAACACTGGCTTTGAGAATCTGGTAATGATCAACACTATCGATTCCCTGAATAACAGAGCGCCTTGATTGCAGATCTGTCATTACGCTTCCAACCATATCCTCTGGTACCTTAACCGTAAGTTCCTGTATAGGTTCCAACAATTTTGGTTTGGCATTGAGAAAGGCATCTTTAAAAGCGTGGGCTCCTGCAATTTTAAACGAGATGTCATTAGAATCAACCGAGTGCATTTTGCCGTCGTATACCATTACTCTAACATCTCTGATATAAGATCCTGTGAGTGGTCCCGATTCCATTACTTCAAGTATTCCTTTTTTGATCGAAGGTAAATAACGGGCATCGATCACACCACCAACTATACAATTGTAGAAGATCAATTTCCCGCCCCAGGGCAGTTCCACCTCGTCTTTACCCCTTAGCGAGAATCCCTGAGGATCGGGTATCCCCTCGTACCACGGTTCAATTTTTAGATGTACCTGTGCAAACTGTCCGGCGCCGCCAGACTGCTTTTTATGTCTGTAATTGGCGTTAGACGGTTTTTGGATGGTTTCCCTATATGCTATTCGGGGCTGTTCAAATCTAGCCTCTACCCCATATATATTCTTTAAGAGCCATTTTATCGAAGCTAGGTGAAGCTCTCCCTGACATCCCAGTATTTGCTGCTTCAATTCCTTAGAATATTCTACAACTACCGTCGGATCCTGAATATGAAGCTTTCGCAAAGCATCACTGAGCTTCTCTTCTTCATGTTCCTTTTCTGCAAATATCGCTTTCCTGGTACGTGGTTCCGGGTATTTTATTGGCCGGACGGTTACTTTATGACCAGATTGATGAAGTGTGTCATTGGTCAGCGTATGCTTTAGTTTCAAGGTAGCCCCGATATCCCCCACGGAAAGCTTAGTAACGGCTTCCCGTTTTTTGCCATCCATAATATAGAGTTGATTCAGCACCTCGGTCTCACCATTCCGTGAATTTACCAGTTTGTCATTGGCGTTTACTTCACCAGATTTAACTTTAAAAAAGGTTATTTGTCCAAGGCTTGGCTGATGGATTGTTTTAAAGACAAACAATGCAGTAGGTGCATTCTTGGATCGATCGAGCACTACACCTTCTACCGTCTGCTCGGCCTTCAGGTCTGATGCTGCCGGCGCTACATTATCGATAAAGCCCATTAAACGTCCACTACCCATATCGTTAAGAGCAGAAACTACAAACACAGGAAACAGATCATGATTCAACATCCCTGCTTTTATACCCTGCCGCATTTCATCTTCGTTGAGCGTCCCTTTGTCAAAATATAATTCGAGTAATTCTTCATCGTTCTCCGCCGCTTTTTCCACCAGTTCGTTATGCAACATATCAGCTCTTTCCTTCTGATCGTCAGGTATCTCAAGCTTTTCGGGTTTTCCACCCTCGGGTGAGAATTTGTAGCACTTCATTTTGAGCACATCAACGATGCACTGTGCCCCGTCGATGGTGATCGGATATTGAATAATCGCCGCTTTGTTACCCACCAAAGACCGAATACCTTTCAAAGAGTCCTCGTAATTGGCATTCATATGATCAATCTGATTGATCACAAATAATGTCGGTTTAAGATAGGCATCCACATAATTCCATATTATTTCCGTACCGATCTCTACCCCATGCTGAGCATTGATGACCGTAAGAATAGTATCGGCAACCCTGATTGAAGAGATAATCTCACCAACATAATCATCGAGCCCAGGGGTATCGATTATGTTGATCTTATAATTTCTCCATTCGGTATGTAAGGGAGTAGCAAAAACAGAGGTCTCCCGTTCATGCTCAATTTCGTGATAGTCCGAGATCGTATTCTTATTCTCAACGGTACCTCTCCTGCTGATGAGCCCCGCTTCAAATAGCATGGTTTCAGCTAGCGTCGTTTTACCCGAATTATGGGCTCCTACAAAGACCACATTTTTGATGTGCTTTTCGTCGTATATTTTCATTTATATGAGCTTTTTGATGTTATTTTTCAGTTAGGTAATGGGCAGTCTTCTAATTTACGATTTTTTGACAATTTTCCTTCAAATTTATAAGGTCAATATCTGCTAAATCATGGTCTCATATTTCTATTGATTAGTTGGATATATATATGATACGATTATAATCAAAGAATTTCAGAATTATTTCAAACTATATAAATTCATATATATTATTGATTATCAAGGGTATAAATAAAAATTAGATCTTTCTAATTGTTAAAAGTTGTATAATATGGTACTATTTTATACATAGTACTGTAACAAAATCATTATTCGACCGTCTATTAGTTGTAAGTCGTTTAAAAACACTCTGATGAAAACCGAAAAAAGCAAAAATAAAACTAAAGGAATTCGCCTGATGATAGGATTTGGATGGAGCCATAAAAATGAACCGACATCAACAATCAATAGAACCGTTTTGATATAAAAACAACAGTCATGAAAAATTTAAACAAGAAAAATTTACCGACAGAATCTAGGAGACACTCTTTCTTTTCAAGTTTCAGAGATAGTAAAAGAGTAAGATGGACAGAAGCAAGGCATTATACCTATGCTTAGTAAAAAACAGCAACAACTATTATTAACCTTTAAAGCAATAAAAAGATGAAATCAAGGAATTCTTTACCAACTCAAGCGAGGAGATTTAATTTCTTCTCAAATTTCAAAGACAGTAAGAGAGTACGTTGGACCGAAAATAGAAACTATGTTTATTAAAATCAGGTCGCCCCTACCCCTGCTGAAAAGAAAAGATGAATGAATAAAAGGAGACAATAAAAATTGACTCCTTTTTTTATGGACGTTCGTCACTTCTTGTAAATGGGACAAATCTTACCGCCATCACATTCTTTTTCGTGATTTTCCCCTTCTTTTTCTCCAATCGCACCAACTGCCGTACACCCTGATGAGGTCCCACCGGGATAATCATTCGGCCACCTTCTTTAAGTTGGTCGATCAATGGCTGAGGTATTACTTCGGCACCAGCCGTGACCACAATCGCATCAAAGGGACCCTTTTCCGGCCAGCCGTGATATCCATCTCCGATCTTTACCTGGACATTATGATACCCCAAAGCTTTTAAGAGTGCTCTTGATCTTAATCCGAGATCTTTCACAATTTCAATGGTATACACCGAATCGACGATTTCAGCCAGAACAGCTGCCTGGTAACCCGATCCCGTCCCCACTTCTAAAACCTTCTGCCCCGGCTTGAGGTTGAGGCTCTGGGTCATATACGCTACGATATATGGTTGGGAAATGGTCTGTCCTTCCCCTATCGGTAAAGGTCCGTCTTTATAAGAGTATATACGATATTCTTTAGGAACAAATTGCTCCCTGGGGACTTTTCCCATTGCCACCAGGGTGGCCCTATCGTGTATATCTCTGGCTTTTAATTGGGTTTCGACCATTGCTTTGCGCTGAATGGGATAATCGTCCTGCGCTAAAACAGTGAAACCCAGAACAGCCAGGAGTGCTATCCAGAGTATGCGCATCAGAAATATTTGTAAATAGTATTTTAATCCTATGCACGGGGCATTTGGAAAAGCTTAAGGTCTAACTAACTTCTAGTTCGTCAATGGAAGCTCCAGCTCGGTAATTGTACCATTGTATGCAATCGAATTCCTTCTGCTGCTGGCCACTACCAATGATGTTGCACCTGCTTTATACATGTTGAAATTGAATTCGTGTCTTTCGTGTCCCCGTTGAATTTCAAAAGACAACAAAATGCGTTGTTTTTCATCATCAAATTTTACCGTATAGTTTTCCAGCTTGCCGGTGAATTTTATTCCCCCCTCGGCTGAATAGCCGTTGGACATACGAACAGCGCCAAAATAGGGTAGATAGATATCAGCTTCTCCCTGATCAACATGGATGTAATTGGGAATGGTGTTTAAAAAGAACCGATTTCCCCCTAGGGGCGTAGCCTGAAGGGCCACAAATGTATAGGCATCGGCAGTGATCAGGTCTTTGGTTTTAAGATACTCACGTTCGGCCTTTTCTTTTTTCAATTTCTTTCTTTCTTCCTTTGTAGTCTGGGCCTCGGCTGTTACGGCGAGCAACATCAGGCTTAGGAATAATGCAATATACTTTTTCATAGCTCCCGGTATTTATTATGTGATCACAGTTTCAGATCGGTATTTGCGAAATGAGTTCTCCCTTAAAGATAACAAAAAATACTTGGATTTCAAGGGATTACCTCTTGCTGGAAACAAAAAAAGGAGGCCATTGGCCTCCTTGATTTCATTATTTTGTCTGGTGATTAATTAAACGCGAATTCAACTCCGAGTGAAATTATGTCCCAGGAACCTCCATCTACGCTGATGCCCCTGTAAGCTGCTACGATATCAATTTGAGAACCAACGCCATAGGCAAACCTGGGGCTATAATAAAAACCTCCATCATTGCCATCGTTGACTCCTAATGCATATCCTAGATCAAGACCGAACCAGAATTGCTCAGTGAAATTGTAATGTCCGCTTGCCGCTATCGGGACAAACTGAACATCATCAATGTCGATGCTTCCTAAACCGGTATCAATAGTATCTCCAAAAGAATGAGAATATCCGATGGTTGGTCCCACCTGAATTTCCTCGCTTATTTCAAAGAGATAACCAAGATCCACAGCAATGGCAAAAGTGGCAAAATCACCGGCATCGCCGATTGGTAGACCTAGATGGGCTCCAGCACGAAATTCGTTCTGCGCCTGGGCTGAAAGCCCAACAAAAGCTAATAATGCAATTAATACAAACTTTTTCATAATGTTTAAGTATAAGATGTTATTTCTTTTGATGTGGGCTGTTAGATGCCATTGAGCATACAATCCCACAAATTCCAGGTGATAACGCTTTATCACCTTCAAAAGTATATCTGAATCAAAGAAGTTTTTTGGTGTCAGATCATGTGTCGGATAAAATACCTACCAATATCCAGATCTTTTTCGAAGAATCATTCTCCCAATTTCCGATATTATTCAGCTGTTCAATCACTTTAAAGCCGGCCTGTTGAAGCTCTTTTCGAACAAATTGGGGCGCGAGTGTATGTGCGGATACCTGTTCATTACGATTCTTATTTTTAGCATGAGATTTGAGTTTTTCCAGAATCACGATCCGGCCATTAGGTTTTAGCGATCGTTTTACGTGTTCCAGAATGGTAATATAATCCTTCATCTCATGGTAGGTGTCCATGATCACGACCAGATCTAATAGTCCGCGGGGTAGTTTCGGATCATCGGTATCGCCATGAATGGTGGTAATATTATATATGTGCCGGTCACTGGCATTCTTGTTTAGCTTTACGAGTCTGTCTTCCCTCAGATCGACTGCATAAACCTTTCCTCTTACCCCTACTGCCCTTGCCAGATGTATACTGAGGTATCCTTCATGACAACCTATATCCGCTACGTTCTGACCCTCTGACACGCCGGCCAGTTCAAAAATTCTGTCAACGTCCATCCACTCGTCTCGTTCCCGCCAGTCCAAGGCGTTATATTGCGCATACAGCTGCAGAGAGAATCCACCACATATAAAAAGAAATATCAACTTTGTTTTCACAGTTTCAAGGTATAAAAATTACCCTGCCTACATCCTTAATATTCTCATAAAAATCAACTGGCGCCTCTTAAGAACTGATCATTTAGAAAATATTCAGAGAGGAATAAAATTGCCAATCTGAATTTTAGGGATTAAACCAATAGGTTAGTTTTAAGGTAATGGCCCAATCACGGCCTTGGAGTGGATCGAGAAGTTCATTTTGGTTAAAGACGAGAAAGAGATCCGATGCCGGTGTATAACGCCATTGAAGCCTCGAATTAAGATTGAAATTATTTTGTTGTTCATTATATTGAAAAAGCGTAGACCAATATAAGTTTTTGGTAAATGTTATGTCTGCTTCGGTTCCAATAAGCCAGAACTTTGTTACATTCCAGGGATCTGGCAACTTGATCTCATTAAAACTCAAACTTGCTTTTAATCCTACAAATGGTTGAAATCGATATCCGAGCTCAGTCGTGATATTTGTTCGGGTACCACTGGCATAGTAACCTCCATATCGGCCTGCTACGGCATAGGTTAGTCGGTTCTGGGGTTTCGAATTATAACTCACTCTAAGGGCATTCCAGCTATGCCTGCTTCCTGTTGCCAGGGTATCTTTTCCTGTATTAGTAGGATCAAATGGCTCTAGCAGCTCCACATACTCATGATCATATTCTATGGCAAACTCGCTTCGATCAAGCCAGAGTACTTCCCAGTCAATATTGATAAAATTATCGGTTTTCCGTAAATCGGTATCAAAGAAATAACGACTGAAAAAACTAGGCCCATGGCTCTGAATTTTACCTTTGGAAGAGAAAAAGGTATGTCCAAGGAATGCTGTACCATTTACATATCCTACTCTTGGTACAAATCCGACATCGGCCCTGTAATCTTCCGAGACATAGGATTGTTGCAGTCCCCAGCTCCAGCGCCGGCTATTGTATTCAAGGTCGAGGGCCTGCGAAATTCCGTCGCCCATCGGACCATCGGTCAATGACTTAAACAGAAAGGCCTTGCCCACATAAAGATTGTTAGCAGAAGCCAGGTTGTACTCAAGACCAAGATTGCGATTATAACGCGGATAGATCATTTTTATGGAGTCGGTTTCCTGTGGGTAGTCAAAAGACTGCTGATTGACCAGGATCATACCGATATTTGAGCGACTGAACACTTTTCTTTGAATAGCCAGAACACCAAAATTCTGTCGTGGGAGCCCAATGGCTTCATCTTGTGTTGTCTGTATATCCATCAGGCCCACTCTCCAGTTTTCATCAATATTCCCGCTAAGACGAATCCCACCCTGAATGGGAACATTAAGGCCTATACGTCTGGAGAAAAAAGGACGGATCCTGTCGAATCCAAAATTTGCAAAAATATCCCCGTTTTCAAGAAAAAATTGTCTTCTTTCAGGAAAAAACAGCTCAAATCGATCAAAATTGGTCACCTGACGGTCTACTTCTACCTGAGAGAAATCCGGGTTGATGGTAACATCGAGATTGAGCGATGAGGTAAGACTGTATTTTATATCGCCCCCTACTTTCAACTTCTCTTTCGAGCTATCATTCTCATCTTTTCCTACAGAACCCAAGACATAAGGTATAACCGAAATATTGGTCTTGGGTTTTGGAGGTGGTTTATCCCATACCAGTATCCCGGAATACGCCAGGGTCGAAGTTGGGAATTGTCGTGGTACCGGGGCCCAGCTCGATTTTTCGCTGGTTGAAAGCTCGAGTCGGTTAAAATTAATACCCCATTGATCAACCCCATCCTCGTACCTGATCGATTTAAAGGGGATGGCCATCTCGAACACCCATTTATCCTTATATTTTTTTACTTTAGAAACCCACTTGCTATCCCAGTTAAGATCAATATTGTTTCCTTCAAACATCGTTCCATCCCATTGGGCTCCAACGGCATTGGCACCAAACGAAAAACCTGTGGTCTGGTTATTGAAAGGGTCTAAAAAAAGAAGGAAATTATCGTTTTCCCCAAATCCGAAATCCCTCCGAAGGGAAGCTACTGTATATCGATCGGGACGGGTTTTGTAAAATATAGCGAGGAGATATATATTCTTATCATCATAAGTCATGCGAATTTCGGTCCGATCCGTGGCTTTAGATGTATCCATAGGCGTTACCATGAAAAAATCGGTTGCCACTTCTGCGGACTGCCAATCGTTTTCGTCTCCTACCCCATCGACACGTATAGATGAAATGGTCTTTTTAATGTTTAATCTGAAGGATTCATTTTTACTTTGCGCACCGGCCTCACCGATGATGAGTGTCAGCAGTGGTATTAAAAAGAATATTTGTAATCCTTTATTCAATCCATTAAAACTTTCACACTTAAATTACGTCAAAATTCCATACCTCCGTAAATCCGAATCTTTTCAACGTCAAAACTTTAAATGGAAAAGCCCCGAAACTATGCGGGGCTTTTTTGAGAGATTCTGAAACAAACTCAGCTATCCTGGGTTTCCATCAATATTTGTTCTGCAGATTGTGTGATCCGTTTGTATTTCCCATATCCCCAACGGGAAAATAGTACTAAAAAGATCAACATCACCGGAATATACCAGTACCAACCCTGGTTACCAGCGAAAAGGTCTTTACCATTCATGATCTTTCCGGCTACCGGCAAGGTGGTGATCATCAGCACAAAAGCAAGACCGATACCGATCCGTTGGAGGAAAAGAAATTGATTTCGTGCTTTGGAATAGGCCGATATATTTTCGGTATAAGTTCCCTTAACGATGTTAATTCTCTTCATATTCCTAATAGATCGTAATACCAGAGTTGGCATTACCAGCAGGAATCCTAGTGTAAAAACACCACATAGTTGTAGATACCAGGTATCGAGTTTTAAAAAGTTGATCAAAATATAAAGGGCTATAGCAAAACAAAACAAGGCCCCGATCCCTTCGTATTTTGCGATTTTTTGTAATTGATTTGTATAACGTTCCTGTGTCATTTGCATAATGATTTTATGAGTTAATTTTTTCTGTTTTTCGAGCTCATCGCTCATTTCGATCCATATGGATTGTAATTCTTCTACTTTCATCGCTTTATTCTCTCTTGTAATTTTCTTTTGATCCTGGATATCCTGGTCCCCACATTTGTTGAACTCAGACCTGTAATCTCCGCGATCTCCTCGTATTTTTTTCCCTCTAAAAGCAACAGCATTAAACCTTTGTCTAAGAGGTTGAGTCGATGTATATGCCTATATAGCAACGATATCTTCTCTTCCATGGCCTTATCTTCAGTGTCTATCTGAGCAAGCACCACCTTATCGATAGAAACCGAAGCCTGGGAACGCTTCATTTTTTTAACATGCGTAATCGCTGTGTTCATGGCAACCCGATACATCCAGGTGCTTATTTTGGAATCATTCCTGAAAGTATCGAAGGACTTCCAAATCTGATAGACAATATCCTGATAGAGGTCCTTTTGGTCTGGCTCGTTATCGCAGTACATCGTGGTAATCTTAAAGATGATGCCCTGATGTTCTTTGATAAGATCTGTGAATTCTTTCTCCTTTTCCATCGATTTCTTACCAATTAGTATTCAAGTTGATAAAAAAATCACAGTCATCTGGCATTTTTTTTTGAACCAGACCTAAATATGGCTGTTACCAGAAGCTTTTAATAGTATAGCTATGGAAGTATATCTGAAATTCTCAATTTACCGGTCTGTGAAGTGCTGAGGATCTGCTATATCGAAGTTAGTCTTGAGGGAATAAGGAAGTATCCGCATCTTTTAACAAGCCCAAGGCGTTTTTATAATAGACCTTCCGGAGTACTTCGTCGGGCAGATCCAAACCATACATCGACCAGAATGCATGATATTTCTTATAATATGGAAAATATTCATCATCGGTTTCGAGCACGCGGAAATATGTGGGAAATTCCGATGGGTTCCATGCATCTTTGCCAAAAAGTACCCGATCCTGGTATTCGATGATAAAGGACCTGGCCTCTCTTGGCTGGCGGCCTAATTCGGCTATAACCGCCCCAATACCTACATACATATTGGGAAATTCTTCCATAAGTTCAGCAAGTCGACCGAGGTTGTTAGCAAACCAACCCATATGGGCATTGATGAATTTGGTGCCCGGATGTTTTCTAAAAATATTATGCTGTTCTTTAATAATTTGCTCCCAGGGTGCAGGATCCGTATCGGAACGCTTTCTTCTTGGGCGGGTCTTTAGCTCAAGCCAACGCTCATTACTACTGTCCATCGGATCCCAAAAAGAGCGGGGATCGGCAGAATGGATCAGGACAGGAATACCAAGTTCCCCGCATTTAGACCAAACTGGATCGAGCCTTGGATCATCTACCGCAAGTCTTTTACCCTCATTATCTTTGTAACGCAGCCCAAGACTCTTATAGATCTTTAAACCCCTAGCTCCCGAATTATAGTCTTGCTCGAGTTGTTTTACCGCATTTTCAGCCCAGCCATCGGCCCCGACACCATCAAAATCAACATTGGCAAAAATAACAAACCTGTTGGGGTAATTAGCATTCACATTGGCCATGATATCTCTAAGATGCTGACCACTTCCTCCGCTTAAATTGACCATCACCGACATGTTAAGGCTGTCCATCGCTTTTACCAATTCCCCCAGATCCTGAGTGGCCATTCTGAAATGATGGCTGTGAATATCGATAAAGGGATATTTAGCACTATTAACCGCCTTCCCTGGCACCACCAATGTAGATGTTGGATTGTACTCCTCAAAGCTCATTTCCTGCGCGCCAAGTGGAGATAATCCTGCCAGGAACAGCAAGTACAAAAGTGATACGCGGCAAATTTTCATACTAACATATTTTAATATATGAAAATACTATAAAATCCACTACCGATACCAAAACATCACAATTTCGGACAACAAAAAAGTCCTGCCTAAAGAGCAGGACTTTTATCGATGATTACTTTCAGCTATTTCTGTTTAGATTACCCTTTGGTAGTTTTACTCTTTCTTTTACTACTCTTTTTTCCTTTAGCTGATTTTTTGGCGGTTTTTACGGTCCGGGTGCCGTCTGCTTTTTTGGTAACTGACACAGCTTTTGCAGAACCGTTCGGGTTCTTTTTAACGGCTACGGTTTTCTTGCTGCCATTGGGTTTTTCAACGGAAGCTACTCGCTTTGTAGTGCCATTAGCCTTATTCACACCAGCCACCTTCTTTGTGGTACCATTCGGCTTCTTTACGGAGGCAGCACGATATTTATCTCCATCGGACTGATTTAGTCCGGCTGTCCTGTACTGAGTTCCATTACTGGTCTTTACAGAAGTTTTTCGCGCCGTATATGACCTTGAAGGGTGAATTTTAGCAAAGTCATTTCTTCGTACGCTTTTATGAAGATGTACTGCAGCTACACTTTTTCTGATATGGGTTCTGTGATATCTATGTTTCACATTTACGTGGACATGAACATGCCTGGTATAATGATGCACACGATGTGGTCTCCAGTAATGCCAATGCTTCGGGTAATATCCCCAATAAAAGACCGAACGATATGGCCTGTAATAGGGCCTCCAAAAAACGGAGAAAATAGCAGGCCTGTAAACATATACGGGTTCGATGATATAATTTGGACCGTAGAGATAAACGTCGCCAACGAATTGCACGCTGGGCTCGCCATCGCTATCCTTTTCCACTTCAATTGTGGCAACATCCTGATATAGATCTTCACCCAGCACAGCCTGCATTACCACTACATGGGTATTATTCTCAACAGACTCCATAACTCTGAGATAGTCTACCTGGTTGTCTCCATCAAGATCCAAATTGGATATTTGAGTTTGCGGGTCATTTAAAGCATATTCAAATGCCTCCAGGTCTTTCGAATCCGCAAAAATAGAAGCCACGGCCTCCAAATCGAGGTTCTGACTAATTTCATCATTTGAGGCCTCAACGGTTGTTACATCCTGGGCATAAAGGTTCACAAAAATAAGCGGTAAGAATAATAGCTTTATTGTAGATCTTAGTTTTTGTAGATTTTTCATGGGACGAAAATTTTTAAACTATGACAATTTTTTTGACAGAAGGTTTAATCAATTACATTAACGAAGTTTTGGGATAATAATTATATCCTTGATAATGAAGCTGTTAAAGGGATTCTTCTGAAATTGACCAGTGTCAACCTCTCAAAAATTCATATTTGGGGAATCAGCAGGGCGGTGTTTTAAGTAATCCTCGATGGTGTCGATATCCTGAACGGCCTTCCCCGCTTTCAATGCTATTCCTTCGTTGATGGATGCAGATATCAATTGGGCTGCCCCTTTATCGCCTGTCAAGTGCTGTAATTCCTGAAAATATTCAGCTCCAAAAACGGCTGGTACTCCAATTTTATCACCATAATCTGTACTGACGATACCTTTATTTTTCTTTTTGAATGCATCGATCATTTCATCTAGATAATCACTTGAGATAAAAGGCTGGTCTGATAACATGATCAGTATTCCTGAAGGTTGCTCCTTTTTAAGAATGCCGCTAACGCCCACAGCAATACTCGACGAGATCCCTAGCTCATGATGCTCATTCAATAATATTGAAACCTTTTCTCCTCTGATTTCATCAGTAATTTTTTGATGGAAGGCCCCAAGAACAATGAATGTTGATCTGCTTTTTGTAGCCAGTGCGTTACTGACTACATGTCTGACCAAAGAGGTCTTACCCCAGGGCAACAGTTGTTTCACCTTTTGCATGCGCCTTGAGGCGCCTGCGGCAAGAATTAGAATGCATAGTTTCGAATTCATGCTTCGTGGATCGCTCCCTGTTTGTCTTTCAGGTAGTGAGGTTGGGTATTCCGACATACTGCCAGTATTTCCGCAACGATGGAAACAGCTATTTCCCCAGGCGTTTCAGCACCGATGTCGAGCCCGGACGGACCATAAATGTTCTCAATAAAATCGATGCTTATGTCCGGTTGCCTTTCCAAGAGTTCATCAAGAATTTTTTCCCTCCTGGCCATTGGCCCCAAGAGGCCAAGATAACGCGGAGCGGTTGAGCTCAGGGCGATCAAATAAGAAAGATCCTTTACATAACTATGCGTCATCAGAACAACTGAAGTTTCTTCGTCTATTTTGGACACATCAAATTCTTCAGCTGATACAGCCATCAAATTTGTTGCTCCCGGAAAATCTTTTATGTCCTTCTCTTCCGAAGGCTGGGTTATAATACTGACTTCCCAACCGGTCATCGAAGCATAGGAACACAGTTGAACCGCATCATGTTCCGCTCCTATAATATAAAGTTGGTGGCAGGGTGTCATTTCCTGTTCAAAAGACTCTAACTCCTGTCTGTTTTGAAAATCAGGTCTTAGCCCGACAGGACCGTTTCCAAAATCGAAAGACGTTCCCATACTGTCATGCACTTTATCTTCTCTGGAAAAAATACTACGACATTTTAGGTGATTACGTTCCGAAATTGATTTCCAGAAAGATGTAATAAACCCTTCATCAGGCACAAAAGGTTCTATTAGTATATATAGTATTCCTTCACAGCCCAGCCTGTATCGACCATCATAGGTCATCATCCTGGGGATTCCGGTGGTGAATACATCCTGAGCCTGTCGCCAGATCTCCTTTTCAACACAACCGCCACTCACAGCGCCTGTGAATAGCCCTTCTGCGCTCATAAGCATTCTGACACCCGGCCTCCGATAAGAAGATCCCTCCAGGGCAACGACTGTGGCCATGACCGATTTAATATTCTTATCTCTGGCCCGCACATAAGCCTTAATTATTCTTTTTAGTTCGTGGGTCATGCTTTCAATATGATCTTGTTGGTATATAAGGTACTACTTCCCCCGGAATATAGGGCAGCTGACGTGGATCCAGCCTGATAAACCCGTCATAGGCCCCCAGGCTTATCAAATCGCCCGAGCTATTGGTGTTGATCGTCCTGGCCAAAAGTTTACCTTCTTCCCATGTGGTCTTTACTCCTATAAATCTCGTAAGTGTGCCTTTAATGAACAATTCCTCTTGTAAAATTACATTTAATTGCCTTTGTGGCAGGCCTAAAGAAGATCTTAGCCAGGCATTGAAATAAATATGATAGTTTATGAAGGTTGAAACCGGATTTCCGGGAAATGAAAATATCCACGTTTTATACTCCACATGCCTCCCAAACCAAAAGGGTTTACCGGGGCGTTGTTTTACCCTATGAAACTCTTTATCGACCTTAAGTTCGGCCAATACCCGGGGAATAAAATCGAATTTGCCCTTCGAAACTCCTCCACTTAGTAGTAATACATCTTTGGATTGAATGAGATCGCCAAGCTCTTTTTTGATCAGTTCCTGATCGTCGGGCAGGTGATGTAAATCAGCAGAAATTCCATGTACCGATAAGGCAGCTTTAAGGGTATGGGCATTAGACCTGCGTATTTGATGGGGTAGCGGTATTTGATCTATTTCAATCAGTTCATTACCTGTAGAAATAACTGCCACAGACGGAAGTTTTTTCACCATAACAACAGATTTGCCCACAGTAGCCAATATTCCAATCTCAGCCGCTCCGATTGATGTACCAGCCTTCACCAGCAAGCCTCCTTTTGTATCATCACTACCCATGAGGTGGATGTTTTGACCTTTTTGTGGCTGTTTTTTAAGCTGAGCGCGGCCCTTATCCAAATCGACGTCTTCATACATCACAACGGTGTCTGCATCGATAGGGATAACAGCGCCCGTCATTATTTC
>JBDNAQ010000366.1:0-5291 GCA_039768345.1 Flavobacteriaceae bacterium | reverse complement strand
TTTACCATGGAAAGATCCATAGCAATCTTTCGGAATTCCTGTTGATAATTGGCGGTGGTCTTTTCAGATACCAATCGGGAATGCTGTAGATTCTTCTTAAGGGAAAGCAGTATTTGATGGGGATTAACCGGTTTTATCAGATAATCGGCAATCTTACTGCCAATGGCCTCTTCCATGATGTATTCTTCTTCACTCTTGGTGATCATCACCACAGGAAGTGTGGCATCTTTAACCTTTATTTCCGTTAGTGTCTCCAGGCCAGAAAGACCCGGCATATTCTCGTCGAGAAATACAATGTCAAATTGCCTGTCGATCATTTCTTCCAAGGCATCCTGTCCGCTTTGGCAGGTAACTACCTCATAGTTTTTATCTTCCAGAAACAGGATGTGGGGTTTTAGGAGATCAATTTCGTCATCTACCCAAAGGATTGTAATCTTGTCCATTAACTCCTTATATTTACCATGCTAAGAATTCTATTTTGCCTGAGACCAATAAACTCAAAATATTCAATGATCCAATTTACGGATTTATTAGAATACCCAACGCACTTATTTTTGATCTCATAGGTCATCCTTACTTTCAAAGACTGCGCCGAATTTCTCAGATGGGCCTCTCTTATCTTGTTTATCCAGGCGCCCACCATACGCGTTTCCACCATGCATTGGGAAGTATGCATCTGATGGGTCAGGCGATTCAGGTTTTAAGACTTAAAAAAGTGCCGATTTCCGATGCCGAATCAGACGCATTATTATTGGCAATTCTTATGCACGATATAGGTCATGGTCCATTTTCCCATGCCATGGAGCATAGTATTGTTCATGGTATTTCACATGAAGAGATCTCATTGCATTTTATGAATGCTTTGAATAAAGAGTTCAACGGCCAATTAGATCTGGCTATCGATATATTTAAAGGGACACATAAGAAAAGATTCCTCAATCAATTAATATCAAGTCAGTTAGATATGGATAGGCTTGATTATTTAAAACGCGATAGTTTCTATACAGGAGTAGCGGAAGGCAATATTAATGCTGAACGATTAATCAGTATGTTAAACGTTTCGGGCAATTCGCTGGTGGTGGAAGAAAAGGGAATCTATTCGGTTGAAAAATTCCTGATGGCAAGGCGTTTTATGTACTGGCAGGTTTATCTGCATAAAACGGGTATTGTAGCCGAGCAATTACTGATCAAAATATTGAAACGTGCCAAGGAACTGCATCAGGATATTGAATTACCAGCAAGCAGGCCCTTGTCTTATTTCATGGACAGTAAAATAGATTCTTCCAGCTTCGATGACAAGGTATTGGCCCAATTCGCACAACTCGATGATATCGATATACTATCAGCTATTAAGAACTGGCAGTATCAGGACGATTTTGTACTCTCGGAACTCTGTAAGATGGTACTCAACAGGAAATTTTTAAAAATCCGACTAAAAAACACTGCTGTTAAGGAGTCTGAATTCCAAGATCGTTTTACCTCTTTTAAAAACCTGCATGGCCTTACTGAGAAGGAAACCTCTTATTTTGTTTTTAAGGGACAGATCGAGAATACGGCCTATGACCTGAACAATGAGGCGATAAATATCATTCTGGGCAGCGATGAACTCACAGATGTCGCATCAGCTTCTGATCATCTTAACCTCAAGATGCTTTCCCGGAGTGTGGTGAAATATTTCTACTGTTATCCCAAAAATTTGGATTAGTTTCTCAATCACCAAAACCCCTTTAATTGTTCTCGAGAGCAGCAATGCACCCCTTCGTTTAAAGGTATACAGATAAATTAGCGGACTAACCAATTTTTCTTACTTTTGTGTGCACCAAAGCAAGGGGTTAAAACAGTAGGAATTGAAATTTACAGCAGGTCAGATTGCAAATTTGCTTGAAGGCGAGGTTGATGGCAACCCGGAAATCGCTGTTTATAAACTGGCAAAAATTGAGGAAGGGGAAAAAGGATCTTTAACCTTTTTGGCTAATCCGAAATATACTCCGTTTATCTACAGTACTGAGGCATCTGTTACTATTGTTAAAAAAGATTTTGTTCCAGAGCAGGAATTGTCTACCACACTTATCAAGGTCGTAGATCCCTATAAGTCTTTCTCAAAACTTCTCGAATACTATAATAAGGTAAAGCTTAATAAATCTGGACTGGAGGACCCCGTTTTCATATCTAAATCGGCAGTTTATGGTGAAAATTTCTACATGGGAGCATTCTCATACCTAGGAAATCATGTGAATATAGGTGATAACGTTAAGATTTATCCTAATGTTTATATCGGGGATAATGTCTCGATAGGCAATGACGTTGTGGTATTCGCGGGGGCAAAAATTTATTCCGAATCGATAATAGGAAGTAAGTGTGTAATTCATAGTGGAGCGATCATTGGTGCCGACGGATTTGGTTTTACCCCTAATGACAACGGAGAATATTCCAAAGTACCCCAGACCGGGAATGTGGTTTTGGAAGACCATGTTGATGTCGGGGCAGGTACTACCATAGACAGGGCCACACTGGGTTCAACTATCTTGAGAAGGGGCGTTAAGCTCGATAATCAGATTCAAATCGCCCATAATGTTGAGATAGGTGAAAATACCGCTATTGCCGCACAGACGGGAGTTGCAGGCTCAACTAAAATCGGTAAAAACTGCCTCATCGGTGGTCAGGTAGGTATTGTAGGACATATCACCATCGGAGACAGAGTAAGGATACAGGCCCAGTCTGGAATCGGTAGAAGTGTGAAGGACGACGAGGTTTTACAGGGCTCCCCTGCCTTGAATTATGGAGACTATAACAAATCTTATGTGCACTTTAAAAATCTACCCAAGATTGTAAATAAAATAAACGAAATAGATAAGGGTAACAACGGAAAGTAGGAAATGACGAAACAGCAGACCATAGCAAACGCGGTTACTTTAGAAGGTGTTGGCTTACATACCGGGGCCAATGTTACGATGAAATTCGTACCGGCACCAATAAACCACGGTTATGCCTTTAAACGAGTAGACCTTGAAGGTGAGCCCATCATTGAGGCCGATGCTGCTTATGTAGTGAATACACAACGTGGCACCAACCTTGAAAAAAGAGGTGTTAAGATACAAACATCGGAGCATGTCTTGGCAGCCCTTGTAGGGTTGGAGATTGATAACGTCCTTATTGAGCTGGATTCGCCCGAACCCCCTATTATGGATGGTTCGGCCAAATACTTCGTCGAAGCACTGGAAAAGGCCGGAATCGTATCCCAGGATGCTGAAAGAGAAGAGTACGAGGTAAAAGATGTGATCAGCTACAGGGATGAAGCTACAGGGAGTGAGATTACTGTAATCCCTTCAGAGGAATACCAGGTAACTACCATGGTCGATTTTGGCACGAAGGTACTGGGCACTCAAAATGCGACCTTAGAAAATATCTCTGATTTTAAAACTGAAATAGCCAATGCCCGGACGTTTAGTTTTCTTCACGAATTGGAGATGCTACTGGAGAACGGTTTGATAAAAGGAGGAGACCTGAACAATGCAATTGTTTATGTAGACAAGGAGATCTCTGAATCTACCATGAAAAGGCTCGAAAAGGCTTTTAACAAAAAGAAACTTTCTGTAAAACCTAATGGTATCCTGGATAACCTCACTCTTCATCAACCCAATGAAGCAGCACGTCATAAGCTGCTCGACGTGGTTGGTGACCTGGCCCTAACTGGTACCCGACTCAAGGGAAAGATCATTGCCAATAAGCCGGGGCATTATGTAAATACACAATTTGCCAAAAAACTGGCAAAAATCATCAAACTAGAAAAGCGGAACAACATTCCAAAATACGATTTGACCATTCCGCCATTGATGGATATCAACCAGATTATGGCCATGCTGCCACACCGGCCACCATTTCTTTTGATCGACAGGATTCTGGAACTTACCGATCAATACGTCGTTGGGATGAAAAACGTATCGATGAACGAGCCTTTCTTTGTAGGCCATTTCCCCGGAGCACCTGTCATGCCTGGTGTTTTACAGATTGAGGCCATGGCCCAGACGGGTGGAATTCTTGTACTGAGTACGGTACCGGATCCGGAAAATTACCTGACCTTCTTTATGAAGATCGACAATGTAAAATTTAAACAGAAGGTACTACCGGGAGATACATTGATCTTCCACTGCAGCCTTATGTCGCCCATACGCAGAGGTATCTGCCATATGCAGGCTTATGCCTATGCCAATAATAAATTGGTATGCGAGGCCGAGATGATGGCGCAAATTGCAAAAAAGAGTTAGAATGAATCAACCGCTTGCCTATATTCACCCTGGCGCCAAAATTGCTAAAAATGTTGTGGTAGAGCCCTTTACCACTATTCATAATAACGTGGTAATTGGTGAAGGTACCTGGATCGGCTCTAATGTTACCATAATGGAAGGAGCCCGAATCGGTAAAAACTGCAATATTTTCCCAGGTGCTATTATATCAGCTCCTCCGCAGGATCTTAAATATGAGGGAGAAGATACTACTGTACATATTGGGAACAACTCAACTATCCGGGAATGTGCCACTATTAATAAAGGTACTTCAGACCGGATGAAAACGGTCATTGGAAAGAATTGTCTGATCATGGCGTATTGCCATATTGCGCACGACTGTTTTATTGGGAATAACTGTATTTTTTCAAACAACTCTACGCTGGCTGGTCATGTCACCATTGGAGATAATGTTGTTCTTGCCGGACTCGTGGCAGTACATCAATTTGTCTCGATAGGAAATCATGCTTTTGTTACCGGAGGATCTCTGGTACGAAAGGACGTGCCACCTTTTGTAAAAGGGGCAAGAGAGCCGCTTTCTTATGTTGGGATAAATTCCATTGGTCTTCGCAGAAGAGGTTTCGATTCGGACAAGATCAGGGAGATCCAGAACATTTATCGCATACTCTACCAAATGAATTATAACAATACCCAGGCAGTTCGCATTATCGAGGCGGAAATGGAGGCTACTCCTGAACGAGATGAGATCCTACAGTTCATTCGTGATTCCCAACGCGGGATAATGAAGGGATATTTTAGTACAACTAATTAATTATTTATGGCGACAACCTCGGATATCCGTAAAGGATTGTGTATCAGATATAATAATGACATTTACAAGATTGTCGAGTTCCTTCATGTCAAACCCGGCAAGGGCCCGGCCTTTGTCAGGACAAAATTAAAAAGCGTTACCACAGGCAAAGTCCTGGATAATACCTTTAGTGCGGGACATAAGATCGAGGATGTAAGGGTCGAGACCCGTACATATCAGTATTTATATGCAGATGG
>JBDNAQ010000365.1:0-8351 GCA_039768345.1 Flavobacteriaceae bacterium | reverse complement strand
TTCTACGAGACCCGTCTTTAGTTGGTCTCTATAAGGGTTAGTTTGAAGCTGTTTTTGGAGCTGTGGCCTTATAAGCTATACCGATTACCGCGCCAACAAGAGCAAAAAATACAAGGTTGACAATTGCATCGGTCAGGTGCCCGGTAAGGTCCATCATCTCAGAGGTCGCATACCATAAAAGACTATAGGAAATACCTGCAAATACACCTATCCAGAGGCCAAAACTAAATCCGGATCCGGCTCCATAATTTCCGCCAGCCCATTTACTGTAAATTGTGCTTAAGGCAAATGATCCGATGATGTGGCTAACGATCAGGATTCCAAAATCGGGTACTTCCTTCATGATGTTGGTAATGGTATGTCCCTCATAATAATCAACAAGAGCTACTCCCCAAATTACATAGCCAAGAATAAACATGGTGAGCGCACCGGCAAGTGTTGCTAATAAATTTTGTTTGGTAAACATAGTTTGAAAGTTAATTGGTTGATAATAAGACAAAGATATTAAATATATATTGTCATATTAATAATAATTTATCAATAAAATGATTATTATGTAATTTCTGCTCAAGGAATTTTAAGTTAGATCTTCTCTTGATGCACTAATTTATTTGAACTGAAGTTGTATTTTTGCCATCATTTCAATAAATACATACACTTTGAGAATTCATGAAAAAATTGAATTATATACTTGCTTTTTTGTTTATTGGTACCATCACGCTAAACTGTTCGAATACTATGAAAGAACCACTTGTAATTGGTCATAGGGGAGCGATGGGATATGAAACAGAGAATACACTGGCCTCTGTTCAAAAAGCGCTTGATCTTGGTGTGGATATGATCGAGATCGATGTATTCCGGATCAGAAGTGGTGAGATCGTGGTATTTCACGATAAAACAGTGGATCGGTTGTCTAATGGCGGGGGTAAGATTGAAGAGTACGATATAGTAGGCGTCAAGGGTCTTACTCTTAAGGGAAATCACAAAATCCCACAGATTCAGGATGTACTCCGACTTGTCGATAAAAAAACGATGCTCAATATTGAGCTAAAAGGAGCCGATACTGCCGACCGCACTAACTTTATTATCGGGAGGTATATTGAAAACAATGACTGGACATTGGATCAATTCCTGATTTCGAGTTTTAACTGGCAGGAGTTAAGCGATATCAGGAAAATGAATAAGGAGATTGCAATTGCCGTGCTGGTGGAAGGGGATCCATTAAAGGCAATACCGGTAGCACAAGAACTGAATGCGGTGGCCATTAACCCTGATTACAAAATGTTAAACCAGGACAATATTGATGCCATTCAAAAGGCCGGATTTAAAGTATATACCTGGACGGTTAATGATCCTGAAGAGATTGAGAAATTGAAGAAAATGGGGGTCGATGGTATCATTTCCGATTATCCCGAGCGGATATAATAATGTATGATGTAATTATTGTCGGTGGTGGGGCGGCGGGCTTTTATGGAGCCATACATATTGCCGAAGGAGCACCACATCTCAAAATAGCGATTTTAGAGAAGGGAAGAAATGTCCTGACTAAGGTTAAAGTCTCGGGTGGTGGTCGGTGCAACCTTACAAATGCAACAATTGAACCGGCATTACTCGTTGAGTATTACCCTAGGGGTTCTAAAGAATTACTGGGTCCGTTTCACATTCATGGGAGTCGGGATACCGCTTCATATTTTGAGGATCAAGGAATCGGTCTGAAGACAGAAAAAGATGGGAGAATATTTCCGGTCACAAATGATTCTAAAACCGTAATCGACTTTTTTATAAATAAAGTTCGTGAGCTTGGAATTGATATTCTCTGCAATATGCCGGTGTTGGATATCATTGCGCCTCGTACGACAGAAATGCAATCGGAACATCGCTGGCAGGTAGTTAGCAAGCAACGAACAATTGGCGCCAGGTACCTGATGGTTGCCACAGGGGGCAATTCAAAAATATGGTCCATGTTGGGGGATTTGGGATATCATATTGTCCGGCCGGTGCCATCTCTGTTCAGTTTCAATATAAAAGATGAGAGGATCGCAGGGTTACAGGGTATAAGCCTTATTGCAAGGGTAAAAGTACTCAGACCCCATGTTGGTAACAAGGAACTATCTATTGGGCTGAAAAGTTGGTCTAAAGCAAGAGGATCATTAACAGCAGAAGGTCCGCTTCTTATTACACATTGGGGATTAAGCGGCCCGGCAATATTAAAACTATCTGCCTGGGGCGCTCGCGATTTCTTCGATTGTGGTTATCGTTTTCGCATACAGGTCAACTGGATCCCAGACTATCATGCCAACAGTGTAGTGCAAGTACTTAAGAAAATAAAATCTGTAGATGCCTCCAAAACAGTTTTCAGAACCCAGGCATTCGACATTCCGAAAAAACTATGGCAAAAACTGGTAAAAATTTCAGGAGTGGACTCCGCTCTTACCTGGGCTGAAATGAGCAATCAGAAGATCGAAAGATTAGCCGCAATGCTCTGTACTTCTGAATTCGATGTAAATGGGAAAAGCACCAATAAGGAGGAATTTGTAACTGCAGGAGGAGTAGATTTGAAACAAATAGATTTCAAGACTTTTGGAAGTAAATTACATTCCCATCTCTATTTCGCCGGAGAGGTGCTCAATATCGACGGGATCACAGGAGGCTTCAATTTTCAGTCGGCCTGGACGGGGTCCTACATCGTGGCGAAGGCCATTGTTTCAGACAACCAGTAAATGGCTGGCAAGGGCTGCGAGAAGGCCACCAAGGACGGGGCCTATAACAGGGATCCAACTATACCTCCAATCACTGTCACCCTTCCCCCTGATTGGCAGAAGAGCATGCATAATCCTGGGCCCGAGATCGCGGGCCGGATTTATAGAATAGCCGGTTGTTCCTCCTAAAGAAAGACCTATTGACCAGACCACGAGGGCTACCGGAAGTGCTCCCAATGACCCTAACCCGATTACGGAATCCGAATCGAGTATCGCTGCGTCTGTAAAAAATAATACTGCAAAAACCAGCACAAAAGTTCCTGTAATCTCCCCCAGTAAGTTCAACATTGTATTGGGGATAGCCGGAGCAGTGCTAAACACGGCCAGTTTTAAATTCTTCTCCTCTGTCCGGTTGAAATGATCTCGATAATTCAGCCATATCAGAAATGCCGCCAGCATTGCTCCAATAAATTGTCCAGCTACATAGAGTGTTACACTACTCCAGGGAAATAAACCGGCCGCCGCCAACCCGATGGTCACAGCAGGATTAATATGTGCGCCACTATAGGGTGAAGCAATAACTACGGCGACGTAAACTGCCATTGCCCATCCTGTGGTGATCAGCATCCAACTACCGCTGCTATTGCCTTTGGTATCCCTTAATACCACATTGGCATTGACCCCACATCCAAGAAGGATTAGAATAAAAGTGCCGATGATTTCCGATACAAAAGGTGTCATGTCTTTTTAAGATTTAGTTGTCCAATGTTGAAGTGCATCTACCGCCTTATACCATCCACTTACGGAGGCCTCAATTGAGGCTCTGTCGGTCGTCGGTATAAACCGAACATCTGTTTGCCATATCTTTTGTATTTCCTCCATATCCTTCCAATACCCTACGGCAAGCCCTGCCAGGAAAGCAGCACCCATAACCGTGGTCTCAATTATTTTGGGCCTGATGGTGACTGTGTTGAGAACATCCGCCTGGATTTGCATTAACAGATCATTGATGGTTGCCCCTCCGTCTACCCGAAGTTCTTTGATGGCAATGCCCGAATCGGCCTCCATTGCCTTGAGGATATCCATGGTTTGGAATGCGATCGATTCAAGCGCAGCCCGCGCAATATGTGCGTCGGTACTTCCTCGGGTAAGTCCGAAAATGGTTCCCTTAGCATGCTGATTCCAGTGAGGCGCCCCCAGCCCGGCAAAGGCGGGCACAAAATATACTCCTTCCGAGCTCTCAACGGAACCTGCAAGCTGCTCTACATCAGCGGAAGTTTTAATGATTTTTAAGCTGTCGCGAAGCCACTGAACCACCGCACCTGCAATAAAAATACTGCCCTCAAGGACGTATTGCGTTTTGCCGTTGATTTGCCAGGCTATAGAGGTTAACAGGTTATTTTTGGAGACGATAGGCTGCTCTCCAATATTCATCAGCATGAAGCAACCCGTTCCATAAGTATTTTTAACCATACCCTGTTGAGTACACATCTGACCGAATAATGCGGCTTGCTGATCTCCGGCAATTCCTGCTATGGGTATACGACTTGCAAAAAGACCATCGGCGGTATGGCCATATAACTCGCTCGATTGCTTTACTACGGGTAGTATTGAGCGTGGTATCTCAAACAAATCTAACAGCTCATCGTCCCAGCTCAAAGTATTGATATTAAAAAATAACGTACGGCAAGCGTTGGTTACATCCGTGATATGCAGCTCACCTTTGCTGAGATTCCAAATGAGCCATGTATCGATAGTTCCCATGAGGAGTTCGCCTGCTTCTGCTTTTGCCCTGGCACCGTCTACATTGTCGAGGATCCATTTCACTTTGGTACCCGAAAAATAGGCATCGATAACCAGGCCTGTTTTTTCCCTGATCATCGGTCCTTTACCTTCTTTTTTTAGTTGGTCACAATAATCAGCCGTCCTTTTATCTTGCCATACAATGGCATTGTAAATTGGTTTAGCTGTTTTTTTATCCCAAAGGACTACCGTCTCACGCTGATTGGTAATCCCTATTGCTGCAATTTGTTTGGCTACCAGTCCTGTTTTGGTCACTGCTTCGGCAGCCATTCCTACTTGTGTTGACCAAATTTCCAATGCATCGTGTTCTACCCAGCCCGGTTTTGGAAAATATTGCGTGAATTCTTTTTGTGCAGTTGAGACGATGGAGCCTTTACGATCAAATACCAGCGCACGACAACTTGTTGTACCCTGATCAAGGGCGATAATATATTGGTCCATACGAGAGCTTTGTGAATTGAAAGGTTTTAGTGAGAAGAGATAAATGTAAACGAATTATTTCAAAATGCATAATGCTTGTATAACAAGTCCAGGTTTCGCTTATATTGTCTGCTCAAAGACTATATCATGCCTGTTTATATTGCACTGCTGAGAGGGATCAATGTTGGGGGTCATAAAAAAATAATCATGGCCGATCTGAGAAACCACTTTTTAAAATGGGGTTTCAAGGATGTGAAAACATATATTCAAAGCGGGAATATTATTTTCACTTCAGAAGAAACCAAAGTTGAAGAACTGTCGGGTAGGATCAGGAATGGGATTTTAAATGCGTACGGCTTCGAAATTCAAGTTTGGGTATGTGAGCGAACCAAATTAAATCGCATTGTCGGGCAGAATCCTTACGAAAACGCAAATGACGCCGGGCAAAAAGTGTATTTTATTTTTATGACCAGCTCTCCCGATGCCGAACTCGCAGCCAGGCTGCAATCGGTTGAATTCGATAATGAAGAATTCACCATCACCAGGGATTGTATTTTTCTGTATTGTAAAAATGGTTACGGCAAAGCAAAGTGCAGCAGTGGTTTTTTTGAAACGGGATTAAAGGTCAAAACCACAGCGAGGAATAACAGGACCGTGAATAAGCTGATCGAGCTCTCGGGTTTATAGCGAAAAGATCATATGTCAATTAAGTTCCCAGATTTTATAATTGAGAAATGTAGCAAAACACACCCATAGGAAATATGGAACAAGTAGGTAGGCAGCAGTTTTGCTCACCACACGGAAAGATTTCATATTCAGTAATATTAGCGCGAGTAGGACCAGGATAACCAATAAGGCCCAAAATGGTTTGTTGAATCCGAAGAATACCACGCTCCATAAGGCATTAAAAATCAATTGGAAGCTGAAATGATATAATGCAGTTTTGACCCAGATATGATGAATTCCCTTAGACCATACAAGTCCTGCAGCAACACCCATTAAGGTATAGAGGATTGTCCATACCGGACCGAAAATCCAGTTAGGCGGGTTAAAAGCGGGTTTAGTAAGGCCTACATACCAATTATCAACAGAACTCTGTGTTGCGAATCCAGAGAGAAATCCAACCAGCAGACAGATGATCACAGATATCACGATATATGTTAATCTCTTTTTCAATAGGGGAGGGTGATTCTATTATACAAGCGAATGAAAACTAAATTTACAATTTATTTTAATTCCAATGATAGCGTTGAGGTGGAAGAATTATCTTTGCCCAAAATGTGCCTTGAATGGAGGAAAAGGATTTTAAACTGCCAGGTTACGAGTTTTCTCTAAATAGTGGAAAGGTAAACTGGAAAGCGCCCAGCAATATCGCAATCGTCAAGTATTGGGGTAAAAAGGGCAATCAGATTCCTGCGAATCCCTCATTGAGTTTCACCCTGGAAACGAGCGCTACCACGACCAGTGTAGATTATAGACTGCTCGAGAGTAAAAGCGATCGGTTTTCATACGAATTATTTTTCGACGGCAAACCCAACCAGAATTTCAGAGCCAAGATCGATGACTTCTTTTCCCGAATAGAGGCATACATCCCTTTTCTAAAATCCTATCATTTTAGGATCGATACTTCGAATTCCTTCCCACATAGTAGCGGAATTGCTTCTTCCGCCAGTGCTTTTGCAGCCTTAAGCCTCTGTCTGACCGAAATGGAGTCGCAATTATGTGAGAGTATGTCAAAGGATTTGTTTTTAAAAAAGGCTTCATTTCTTGCCCGACTAGGATCGGGTAGTGCTGCGAGAAGTATTCAGGGGCCATTGATGCACTGGGGGCATCATCCCGGAACAAAGGGCAGCAGTGATCTTTACGCCATACCTTATCCGGATGAGATACATCCGGTTTTTCACGACTACCACGACGTTATTTTATTGGTTGACCGGGGGGCAAAAGCTGTTAGCAGCACAGCTGGGCATGAGCTGATGAAGGGTCATATATATGCCGAAAAAAGATTTGAGCAGGCACATTCGAACTTGAAGAAATTAACGGCCATCTTTAAGGAGGGCGACCTCTCTGAATTTATTACCATAATGGAAAGCGAGGCCCTGAGCTTACATGCGATGATGATGACCAGTATCCCTTATTATCTTTTGATGAAACCCAATACCGTGGCTATTATTGAGAAGGTCTGGGCTTACCGTAAAGCCACCGGAGAACCTCTGGGATTTACGCTCGATGCCGGCGCAAATGTACATCTCCTTTTTCCTGGAGATAGAAGTGAAGAGGTATCCCGATTTATCAAAAGTGAATTAATCGAACATTGCGATAAGGGCGGTATGTTGATAGATAAAGTGGGCAAAGGAGGGGTTAAACTTGCCTGATCGATAGCATGGTCTTACATCGGCCCGATTTTATCCCTGAATATTACTATAAGATCAATCGATCTCCTCAGGATTTTACATTTGTTATATTTTTGTACTTTTGATTCAGATTTTAAAGCGCGATGAAAGGACCGCTCTTCTATTCCAAAATACTTCTCTTCGGAGAATATGGTATTATCAAAGACTCTAAAGGTCTCTCGATCCCTTACAATTTTTTTAAGGGAGCATTGAAGACCGAAAATAGCGCAGGCAAAGAAGCGCAAAAATCCAATAGGAAATTAAAGGAGTTTGCAGAATACCTCGATCAACTCCAGCGAAGCGAACCCCAATTGGTTTCTTTCGATCTTGATAAATTCAACCATGATATTGATCAGGGCATGTACTTCGACAGTTCCATTCCACAGGGTTATGGCATTGGTAGTAGCGGGGCGTTGGTAGCAGCGATTTATGATAAGTACGCAAATAACAGAATTACCGTACTGGAGAACCTTACCAGGGCTAAATTGCTTAAATTAAAAGAGATATTTGGCAAGATGGAATCGTATTTCCATGGAAAGTCATCCGGACTGGATCCTTTAAACAGCTATCTGAGTCTGCCTATCCTTATCAATTCTCAAGACAATATAGAATCGACCAGTATTCCTTCACAGAACAGAGAAGGTAAAGGTGCTGTATTCCTTCTTGATAGCGGCAGCACCGGCGAGACGGCTCCGATGGTCCAGATCTTTATGGATAAAATGAAGAATGAAGGGTTCAGAAATGTAATCAGAGATCAATTCATCAAACACACGGATGCTTGTGTTGAAGATTTTATCAGTGGGAACGTTAAATCGTTGTTCAGCAACCTGAAACAACTATCCCATGTTGTTCTCGATCACTTTAAACCGATGATACCCAAAGAGTTTCATAAACTCTGGAAATTGGGGATCGAAACCAATGATTACTATCTAAAACTTTGTGGTTCTGGTGGTGGTGGTTATATACTGGGCTTCACTCAAGACCTGGAACAAGCCAAAAAGACCTTACAAGGACATCATTTGGAAGTAGTTTATAC
>JBDNAQ010000058.1:0-2704 GCA_039768345.1 Flavobacteriaceae bacterium | reverse complement strand
GTCTCGTGATGCATAATGATCTCCACTCCTTTATCGCGCGCATACGCAGACAATTCGCTCAGATCGTAGTCAGGATATGGAGTAACAAAATCGAAGACGCCTTCCCGGTCTTCAAATCCAATCCAGCGTTCCCAACCGGTATTCCATCCTTCCACCAAAACCCCTTTCATTCCATTTTCGGCAGCAAAGTCGATATAGCGTTTGGTATTCTCGGTGGTGGCACCATGTCGGCCATGTGCCTGGCCTGTATCGACCCACTTCCCGTCATCATTCATCGTCATTCCGTAATCCCAGCTAGAAGAATTCAAATGCATTTCCCACCAGATACCGACATATTTCATAGGTGTAAACCATGAAACATCACCCAATTTATTGGGCTCATTCAGGTTTAGAATGAGTTTGGAATCGATCAACTCGCCGGCTGTTTCCGCAATTTGAACTGTTCTCCAGGGGGTATGGAAAGGGAGTTCGCGCTTAACTTTATAACTTAATCGATCGGAACCCACCAATCCGCTTGTCAAACTCAGGCTTTCATTATCAACCTTCAAGGTCATGCCTGCATAATCAGTCAGCGCCGCCTCATGGAAACTCAGGTGGAGCCCGGAGTCTGTGCGCATGGTTACCGGGGTATTAACGGCATTTAGAGGGATATAGGTCCCTGCCAGGTTGGGGTGATTCTGTTTTGAAAGCGCATCGATCTCCGATATTTTTGTGGTATTGTAAAGATGCTCATAAATGTCCCAGTCGCCCGGGATCCACCAGCTGGTATGGTCTCCGGTAAGTTTGAATTCTGTGTGTTCCTCCATGATCACGACACTGTCCACTCCTTCCTGCGGTTGAAATTCATAGCGAAATCCGATCCCATCATCGTACGACCTGAACCGAATATGTAGACCACGTTTGCTGTTTGCGGATTCCTCCAACTCAATCAAAAGCTCATTGTAGTGGTTCCTGACCAGGCGTTGCTCTCCCCATGGCATTTCCCAGGTATCATCTTCTGAAGCGGTTTTTGCGGCCACTATTCGGAAGCCTTTTTGCATCGGTGCTGCATCTTTGAATTCAAAACCCATCGATGATCGTCCAATAACCGTATCACCCTCGCGTAGTACATAATAAGTAGGAGTCCCGCTTTCGGATAATTCGAAATAGATCTCATTCATCTCCGAAGGGGAAGTTACCTGTGCGGTCCGAAGCTCCGAAGAACAGGAAGCGAGTATTAATACAATGGCAGTACACAGAAAAGGGAATTTTATTTTAAGCATGATGTGATGTTAATTAGAATTCCTTAAAGATAAATATAGAATCAATAGGTTAAAGACAAAAAGTGCTTTGTGCCATAAAAGCCCCGGGGCTCTTTTTGGTCAATTTGCAAGCTAACAAGATTTCTTTCTTAAAATACAGTAAAGAAAGTTCTGTGCATTGCCGGTAGGTGTATGGTGATCAACAGTCTTACATCTAATTATATCGAATTGTTTGGCTAAACGCCGACCAAGACTTTCTTCAGAATACCGCCTGACAGGCAGACCGCTACATTGGTCCGGACCCTTATCGGAGAAGGTACCCAATAACAAGATTCCATCAGCGTTCAAATAATGGTGCGCGGTTTCGAGATAACTTTCAATTTCATTTTCATCGATTAGAAAGTGAAAAGTAGCGCGGTCGTGCCAGAAGTCGAATTTTTCAGGGGGAATAAACGCGACCACATCGCCCTGTACCCACTTCACTTTGTCGTCTTTCCCACCAAGTCTATTCCTTGATTTAGCAAGAGCTGTTTTCGAGATATCGACTACGGTGATGTCCTGGTATCCAAGTTCTACCAGATGATCTGCCAACAGGCTATCACCTCCGCCTACATCTATTATCCTGGCAGTCACAGGCAGTTCTAATTGCCCGATTAACTCAAGGGAGGTTCGAGGAATTTCCTGATACCAGCTTAGCTCTTCACTATCTTTAGTAAGATAGATTTTTTCCCAATGATCTCGCTTTTCAGAGTTACCCATGGCATCGGTATCGTTAACTTCTTATATAAATATTTTACAACAACTAATCCGGAGAGGGGATATATCACTTCCGACATACTTATTTCAATTTTTATTCTGATTGGCAGATTCCTCCAGTTCATTGCTCAGTCGGTCATCATATTTTAAATTCTGTACCTGCCACCTATCATCCGGGCGGTAAAGCACGAAGCTCAATCTGATGGGTTGGCGATCATAGCGTACCATAAAACTGGCTAACTTTAAGTTTCCCCCGATGTTTTTTTCTGCTATCAACTCATAACCGTGATAATTACCTATAAGGGGAAGAAGATTGTTGTACTGATTTTTCAGGTTATCAACAGCATCAGGATTTCTGGTGAGCCACTGATTGGTGGCAAAAGCATAATCAAATGCCTTCATCGGCTCAATAGCATAGAGTTTAAAAAATTCATCGGTGATTTCTTTATCAGTACGCTGGGCTTCCAGCCCCTGAAATGATAATAAGAATAAAAAAAGACCGACAAAATTCAGGAATCTTATCATAATAGATGGCGTTTGGTTTATATTTTTGTTTCAGGGAATTAAATTAAGTAATTACTAATTACTAATATTCTATAATCAGTTCGATTAATGACCACAATAAAGGAACACTGCTGTGGGGCCGATCTGTTTTTTGATGAGAAAACGGCCGGAAAGCAATACCGGCAATATCTCAAAAAAGGTCC
>JBDNAQ010000364.1:0-3377 GCA_039768345.1 Flavobacteriaceae bacterium | reverse complement strand
TCTATTTCCTCCTTCGAGGTATAATGCACAAAAGACATACGAAGTACCCCCGGATCGGTCGGGATATTCATATCCATCAGTGGCCGTACGGCATAAAAGTCTCCATAGCCCAGCATCAGCTTGTGTTTTGTCAATTTTTCATATACCTCAGCTATAGTTTTCTTCAAAGGCAGGATAGATACGATCGGCGCCCGGTCATCCAGGGTATCAGGCCCTGCAATCCGGACATCGCTGCGAGTCCTTAAAAACTCAAGTAGTGGTTCTAATAATTCATTTTCGTGTTCTCTAAAAAGATGGTTTAAGGCCCGGTTTTTTTCTGCCGATGTTGCTTCGTCTGTAAAATGATGGTTATAAACCGCATCGAAGTAGTCCAGGATACCACCCGCAGCACCAATTTGAGCATGATCGGGTCCGGCTGGAGTAATCATACTACGCGAAATACCATCCTTAAAGAAATGTGATTGGTTTTCAAGTTTTCCCATCAGGGATTCATTCACATACATCACACCTAAATGAGGACCAAAGGTCTTATATGAAGAAAAGAGATATATATCTGCATCCAGATCCTTAAGATCCGGAAATCCGTGTGGTGCCCAACCAACCCCATCTACCACCGAAAGAGCTCCATGGGCATGGCACATCTCACTGAATTCTTTAACGGGGTTCATATATCCAATAACATTAGAACAATGTGGATAGGCCACCATTTTAGTGCGATCCGTAAACAAGGCCCTTAAACTTTCAACGCTAAGCATGCCTTTATCGGCATCAACATGCCACTCAACCACTTTGATCCCTCTTTCTGAAAGCCTCCGCCATGCTCCTGCATTGGCCTCGTGATCCTGACAGGAAACAATAATTTCATCCCCTTCCTCCCACATGGGGCGCATGGCATTGGCCAGCACATAAACGTTCTGGGTGGTCGATGGCCCAAAATGTATTTCAGAAGCCCCGACGTTCAGGTATTCGGCCATTCTATTATAGGAATAATCCATCATCTCTCCGGCCTGTAAAGACGCAGGATAAGGATAATAGGGCTGCACCTTATTTTTCATATAAAAACTAGTCAGCCTCTCTATAACCTGTTTACAGGGATAGGAGCCACCTGCGTTTTCAAAAAAAGCCCAGCCCCGGAGCGATGGCTCGGAAAAGGCGGGGAATTGTGATCGGACAAAATTGAGATCCAGTGTCATACTAAACAATTTGATTATTGCATTGGGTAAACCGGTGTTATTCCGCTCCAAAATATACAACAAAGAAAGCTGTGCCACAGTCTGTGATCGGTTTTTATCTTTCGTTTCCCGCTTTGTCGCAGACACTGCTTATCTTTAGAAACCAACTGATAACGTCCTATGAAAACAAGATTTTTAGTTGCCAGCATGTTGTGCGGCAGCATGCTCCTGGCACAGGAAGTCCGACTTAAAGAGTTCTTAGACTATTCGTTTCCAACCGAGTTAACCGCGTCCCCTTTGGCAGCAGCAATTTGCTGGGCCGAAAACGATGAAGGTGCACGCAATCTTTTTTATGCCCTCGGTCCTGAATACAATCCGGTTCAGCTAACGGATTATGCTGAGGATGATGGCCAGGCTATTCTGCAGCCCTTATTCACTAATGATCACAAAGCCATACTCTATGTAAGAGGTAGTGCAGCAAACGGGCAGGGGGAAATCCCTAACCCAACATCCAATCCCGAATGGCCGGATCAAACGATTTATATCGCAGATATGGAGACCCGGGAATCTAAAAAACTGGGGCAGGGTCATAGTCCCATATTGTATAAGGAAAAAATAGTATACCTGAATTCGGGCAAGGTCCATATTATGGACTTGGAAGGAGAAAATGGGGCACAGCTTTTTGAAGCCCGGGGCCAGATCAGCAGTTTACGACTTTCCCCGGATAACAGCACACTAGCTTTTGTGAGCCAGCGCGGCGATCATTCTTTTGTAGGTGTTTACAATATGATATCCGGGGAACTGAAATTCCTCGATCCGGGGATCGACAGGGACTCCAATCCGGTTTGGTCTCCGGATGGCAAAAAGCTTGCCTTTTTGCGAATTCCTTATGAGGAAAATTTGATTTTTATTCCGAGACGGGAAGGTCTCCCCTTCCGGATCATGAAGGCAAATCCCAAAACTGGAAAGGCCGCCGAGATTTTTCGTGCAGATCCCGATAGCGGTAGCGTTTACCGATATATTTCGGCCCGCAATCAGCTTTTCTGGACAGCTGATGAAAAAATTTTGTTCCCGTGGGAAAAGGAGGGATGGACACATCTCTACACCGTACCGGCCGAAGGCGGCAAAGCCGAATTGCTCACCCCTGGCAGGCTTGAAGTTCAGTATATAGCCCAGAGTCCGGACAGAAAGACTGTGATCTTTAATTCTAACCTGGAAGACATACACCGGCAGCATATCTGGGTATATGATGGAAAGCTTCGTCAGCTAAGTAGTGGTGCCTCAGTAGAATGGAGTCCGCAAATCGACGGAGCCGGACAGGTTTTTTGTCTTGGATCTACGGCAAGGAATCCTGCTGATGTGAAAAGGATCGGTAATAATGGCCTTAGTGCCGTAACTGAGGAATCGGAATACCCGGCAGGCAGTTTGGTAGCCCCAATCGCTGTAGAGTTGATCGCAGAAGATGGGTTAAAAACTTATGGTCAGCTTTTTATGCCATCAAGTATCAAAGCAGGCGAAAAATTACCCGGTTTGCTCTATTTTCATGGGGGTTCACGAAGGCAGATGATGCTGGGGTTCCACCACAGGGATTACTATCATTACGCCTATGCGATGAACCAGTTTTTGGCGGCTAGCGGCTACATTGTGCTAAGCCTTAATTACCGCAGTGGCATCGGATATGGTATGGAGTTCCGGGAAGCGCTGGATTATGGTGCGGCTGGCGCAAGTGAATATCAGGATGTACTGGCAGCCGCCAGATACCTCATGGGGATACCGGAGGTAGATTCAGATCGGATCGGCCTCTTCGGAGGATCTTATGGCGGCTATCTCACCGCCCTTGGACTGGCAAAAAATTCGGATATCTTTAAAGCCGGAGTAGATATACATGGCGTATACGATTGGAATGCAATTCTAAAGAATTTCATCCCTTCCTACAACAAGCTGGCCAGGCCGGCTTTCGCCAAACTGGCCTACGATTCGTCACCTGCGGCCGTAATGGAGGGCTGGAAATCCCCTGTGCTGCTTATCCATGGTGATGACGACAGGAATGTGCCTTTTAACGAGACAGTACGCAAAGCGCAAAAGCTTCGGGAGCTGGGTGTGGAATTTGAACAGTTGGTCTTTCCGGATGAAGTGCATGGGTTCTTATTGCATAATAACTGGTACCGGACATATATGGCGACCAAGGATTTTTTTGAACGGAAG
>JBDNAQ010000363.1:0-11582 GCA_039768345.1 Flavobacteriaceae bacterium | reverse complement strand
TGCCTCATCAGAAAAGTGAAAAAACCCGAAAGCAGGGCAGCGCCAACGATGATCAGTACATATTCGAAAAGAAGATCTTTCGCGGCGGGTTCAGCAATCCTTCCACCCATATAGTTTTCAACAACTTCTATGGAGTTTTTTACATAAGTGGGCATCACGAGCTGGAAGATTCGCGCGATGATGGTAATGATGATACCTATCAGCAGCTTAAGCCAATATTTTTTGAAATACTTATTGAGATGTTTTAATTCTTTCATTCAATCGAACAACTAGACCTAAGCAACGGTCGCAAATATAGCGGTTTGGCTTTAAACCAAATGTTAGAAAATTTATAAGATAGATTACATAGGGCTTGGCGATTGTTCGGATTAGATTTGTATTTTTGTCCCGTTGCGAATGCTGTTTAAATCTGTTCTTTTACATGCTCACCAGAAGGCAAATCCGGGTTAAAGTAATGCAGTGTATTTATGCACTGGTCTTATCTAAAGAGCAATCTCTGGATAGGCAAGAGAAGTTTTTGAAAGTCAGCATAGAGAATACCTATGTGCTTTACCTCTTGGTGATAGGACTTTTTAAAGAATTGTATCAGCTGGCTTCGACCCACGTAATCCATTCATCCAAATCCTATCTTTCGGGTCCTGATGAACTTTTTCCTGACAAGGAAAAATTCCTTAAGAACAGGCTCCTTATGCAAATTGTAAAGAATGAAAGACTGAGCGCTGAAATCGAGCAGCGCAAATTAAAGAACTGGTATCTGAACGAGGAGTATGTAAAGATTATCTACAAGGAAATAGTTGATCATAAAATTTACCACGATTATATGCTTTCCGGGGAAACGGATTATGAGTCAGATAAAAATCAGCTTATCGATCTTTTCAAAGAAGTTATCGCTCCCAACGAGAAACTATATGAATATTTCGAAGATGATAAACTCACCTGGGTAGATGACATTCCGTTGGTAAATACATTCGTTCTAAAACTGCTGCGAAAGGCCAATGAGCAACAGACCGAAGGGTTTTTTCTACCAAGATTGCTCAAAGATAAAGAAGACATGACTTTTGCGCGGGAGCTGTTGTCTAAAACACTATTAAAAAATTCTGAACTCGTTAAAGAGATCGAGGGAAAAACCCCCAATTGGGACAAAGACCGGATTGCCGATGTAGATGCCATTCTACTAAAAATGGCCATCTGCGAACTTTTATACTTTCCTTCAATACCAGAAAGGGTGACCATTAACGAATACCTGGAAATAGCAAAGGAATATTCTACTCCGAAAAGCAGCATTTTTATAAACGGGATTCTTGACAAGTTGGTGAAGGAATATAAATCGGAAGGAAAACTTAAAAAAACAGGCCGGGGATTATTATAAGCAAATATTGTTTAATTTTGGGTCGAATTATTAAATCCATGTTATAATGAAGAGAATTGTATTGGTTTTTTCAATAGTGGCCGTAGCAGCCATGTATTCTTGCAAAGAAAAGGCATCGAGCAAAGTAGATGCCGATAAAGTTGAATTGGCGGCCGACCGGGATGCTCAGTCTAAGAACTTTCCCGTAATGTCTTTCGAGAAACGCGAGCACGACTTTGGTACGATCGTTAACGGAACCCCACAGGAGACTGTTTTCAGATTTACCAATACCGGAAATGCACCTTTGATCATCACCGATGCGAAAAGCAGCTGTGGATGTACCGTACCTGAGTATCCAAAAAACACGGCTATAGCTCCCGGGGAAACCGGAGAATTAATGGTAAAGTTTAATGGATCAGGTCAAAATCAGGTTATCAAGACGGTTACAGTTACCGCCAATACAGAGATGAAGACAGAGTTGCTCAGGATAAAGGCATTTGTGACTCCAAAAGATGGTCAGGCCGTTTCAGCAGTAGGACCAACTGCCAACTAAATTTAAAAAAGAAATCCATTTTATGGGCGATTTAGGACAGTTTCTTCCTTTAATACTGATATTCCTGGTAGCGTATCTCTTTATGATACGTCCGCAGATGAAACGTCAAAAGGATGAGAAAAAATTTGCGCAAAGTTTAAAAAAAGGAGATAAGATCGTTACCAAGAGCGGGCTCTATGGCAAAGTAGTCGATTTAAATGATAAAGACAGTTCATGTATTATCGAGACTATGGCCGGAAGATTAAAATTCGACAGGTCTGCAATTTCTATGGAGATGAGTAGCAAACTTGCCGCTCCGAAGGAGAAATAATTTTCTTTTTTCAGATGATATAAACGCCGGCTTGTCCGGCGTTTTTTTATTCCTGATAAAAAGTGGGTATCTTCCTTTTATAATCAGGAATACATCGAAATGTCTTCACGCAGAAAGTTTATCAGATCGGTTAGCTACGGAGCGGCTGGTTTGGGATTGATGGGAGGATTATCAACGGATGTCCTTGCGAATTCCAGAAAACGGTTCGGTCCGAATGATAAAATCCGACTTGGAGTGATCGGATGCAATGGAATGGGGTTTAACAATCTTGTATCTATGCTCAAACAACCGGAGGTAGAACTGGTTGCCTTATGCGATGTGGATAGCAGGGTACTGTCGAAGCGCAGCGGGGAACTCGAAAATTATGGACTAAAGAAACCAGACTGGTACAATGACTACCGCCAGATGCTCGATCAGAAGGATATCGATATAGTAATCATCGGTACGCCCGATCACTGGCATTGTCTTCAGCTCTGCGATGCTCTTGATGCCGGGAAGGATGTGTATTGTGAAAAACCACTGGCCAATTCTATTCAGGAATGCCAGATCATAAAACAGCAGCTGGCACAGAGCAGTCAGATTGTACAAATCGGCCAATGGCAGCGCAGTCAGCCACATTTTGTACAAGCCATAGATTTTGTCCATTCGGGAGCCCTGGGAGAGATAAGGCTGGCAAAGGCCTGGGCATATCAGGGATGGATGATGCCGGTGGATAAGATACCAGATGGTCCTGTTCCAGAAGGAGTGGACTACGATATGTGGTTGGGACCGGCCCGCAAAAGGGCGTTCAATCAAAACAGGTTCCATTTTAATTTCAGATGGTTTTGGGACTATGCAGGCGGACTGATGACGGATTGGGGTGTACACCTGATCGACTATGCGCTTTACGGACTCAAGGCCGGTATTCCTAATTCGGTAATGGCAACAGGGGGAAAATTCGCATACCCAAATGATGCCTCAGAAACACCCGATACGCTTCAAACCGTTTTCGAATATGACCAATACTCGATCCTGTGGGAGCATGCCACAGGAATAGACGGTGGGAACTACGGCCGTGATCATGGTATAGCCTTTATTGGGAATAATGGCACCCTGGTGCTAGATCGTAAGGGTTGGGAAGTGATCCCGGAGAACGAATTTCAGGGATGGGATAAAGAAGGAAGCCCCAGAATGGAGCGGACACCTTTGCAACCAGATACCGGTGGCGGTTTGGACCTGCATACAAAGAATTTTATCGAGGCTGTTAAAAGCAGAGATGCCGGATCTTTAAACGCTCCCTTAAAGGTGGGCTATGATGCAGCATTGGTTTGTCATATGGGAAATGTGGCCTATAAAACAGGTTCGAAGGTCAGATGGTCCAATGACTCGATGAGCTTCGCGAGTCAAGAAGCTAACAGTTTTACCGATACTCAATACCATAATGGTTGGAAGCTTCCGGGCAGTTAATAGAACTGTTATCCCGGCTAATTCTGACTTTTACTAAGATTTCCGGTACTTGTCGTTAATGCCGATCCCTTGTTGTATCATTGGAAGAATCTTCTTCATTCTAGATATTTTAGTCTTTTCCTGTTTAGCCGATTCGATATATTCACAAAACTCGCTCTGCTTGTAGGCACTAAGACCTTGAAATTGCTTTTTCAGATACTCGTTCTGCTCTAATTCGATCTTAAGCAAGGATGGTATTTTGGCACTTTGTTTTCTTCCGGGCCTCACCATAAGCCCTTTTTTTTGGTTTTCGATGGCTTCCTGAATATAACCGAGAACATCGGTTGGGTTGATCTCATCAATAGCGCTGAATTTCCAGTGCCGCATGGCTTTGGTCTTTCCTGCCTGAGCATTTTCCAGCACACTTTTCGGATCACTCAGAAAAACACCATTAAAAAACCAAAGTCCAAAATGATTTTTAAAGGACATAATGCCTAGGACATTCTTTCCTCCTATAGTATAGACCGGGGCACCCCATTTGACAGTTTCCTCCAATTCTGTCTGTAGAGCAAGTTTTCTGAGGAAAATGATACCATCCTTAAAATGGTGGTCTTTTTCGAAATAGGCGTCTGCTTTTCCCATGGTCTATTTTTTATATTCATGGGTGGCGGTCAGTTCGCAAATTTTCAATATTACGGCAACTGCCTTTTCCATGCTTTCCACCGGGACATATTCATATTTACCATGAAAATTATGTCCACCAGCAAAAATATTAGGACATGGCAGTCCCATATAACTAAGTTGCGAACCATCTGTTCCACCGCGTATGGGTTTTATAATGGGCTCTATTTGTAAGGCCTCCATGGCCTGCCGGGCAATATCAACAACATGGAATACAGGTTCTATTTTTTCGCGCATATTGAAATACTGATCTTTTATCAGGACTTCAATCGCACCTTTATATTTCTCATTAAGTTGATCGCGAAGTGTTTCCAATAAACGTTTTCTTTTTTCAAAAGCCTCCTGGTCATGGTCTCTTATGATCAATTCCATCTCAGCAAGTTCGATCTCCCCTTTCATTTTGTAGATATGGAAAAAACCTTCCCTTCCACTGGTTCGTTCAGGAACTTCCTCCGTGGGAAGCCGAGACGCAAATTCATTCAATATACCAATAGCATTTACCAATTTTCCTTTGGCATATCCGGGATGGACGCTTTTTCCTGTGGTACGAACAATGGCATGGGCAGCATTGAAGTTTTCGTATTCGAGTTCTCCAACCTGGCTGCCATCCATGGTGTAGGCCCAATCGGCCCCGAACTTGTCAACCTCAAATTTATGCGCTCCACGTCCGATCTCTTCGTCGGGAGTGAATCCTACCCTTATCTTCCCATGCTTGATTTCCGGATGTTCGATAAGGTATTCCATCGCCGATATGATTTCGGTAATTCCAGCCTTGTCATCGGCCCCGAGCAGGGTAGTGCCATCGGTCACGATCAGTGTCTGTCCCCTATACATATTGAGGTCTTCAAAATAATCTGGAGAAAGCACAATATTTTCAGAAGAATTGAGGGTGATCTCACCGCCGTCGTAATTTTCGATAATTCTCGGCCTTACATTTTCTCCACTAAAATCAGGTGAAGTATCGTAATGTGCGATAAAGCCAATGACAGGCACTTCCTGATCAACATTAGAGGCTAATGTGGCCATTATATACCCATTATCATCTATGCTCACTTCGCTCATCCCCATGGCACTTAATTCTTCTGCAAGTTTCCTGGCAAGAACCCACTGTTTTTCGGTACTGGGCGTGGATTCGGAATTAGGGTCGCTTTGGGTATCTATTCGGGCGTAGGAAATAAACCTTTCTATAATTTTTTTCATAGTAAGCACTTAAATATCAAAAATAGTGCTTTCATAGCAAGGGCCAAATCGTTTGGTGACCGAATAATAGTTTCGAGTCTCATTTAAAGAAAGCGTGAGAAAAATAGCTCATCATTACAATATTGTTTACCTTTCTTATCAACAACTTAAACACGAATACTATGAAACAATTTTTCAGCATTATTGCTTTACTGTTATTTGGTTCTATTGGGTTACTACAGGCCCAGGTTTCAGGAACCATTACAGATCAGGAAGGGGCTCCCTTAATTGGCGCTACGGTACTAATAAAGGGCACCAGCACCGGAACCACCACAGATTTTGACGGGAAATTCACAATAGATGCCGATATGGGCGATATTCTTGTTATTTCTTATATTGGTTTTGAATCTAAAGAGATTCAGGTAGAAAGTTCAGTCATGGATATTAGCCTGGTAGCTGGAGTGGCACTTACAGAGGCCATCATCATCGGTTCCAGGAATCCAAACCGTACTGCGACAGAAAGTACGGTCCCCGTAGATGTGATCGATATTAAAGAACTCACCGAAGTTGCGCCTCAGGTAAATCTGAATCAAATCTTAAACTTTGTTGCACCCTCTTTTACCTCCAATACACAGACAATTTCGGATGGAACAGACCATATAGACCCTGCTTCTCTGAGAGGCCTTGGCCCCGACCAGGTATTGGTTCTGATAAATGGAAAAAGGAGACACACATCTTCTCTTGTCAATGTTAATGGGACCTTTGGTAGGGGAAGCGTTGGTACAGATCTCAATGCCATACCCGCAGCGGCCATTCAACGTATCGAGGTGTTGAGGGATGGTGCTGCCGCTCAATACGGTTCTGATGCAATTGCAGGGGTCATTAATATTGTACTCAACGAATCGGTCAATGAACTAAATATGACGGTTACCACAGGGGCCCATTTTTCGAAAAACTCCAATGGTCAGACAGGTGGTTCGGATGGGGAGACTACCAATATATCTGCAAATTACGGACTTGGATTAGGTCAAAGAGGAGGTTATTTCACCCTGGGTGGTGATTTTGATGTTCGCCAGGACTATAGCAGAATGAAGGAATGGGAAGGTGATGTATTTAATCTCTATAATCGGGTTGAACGATTTGCAGCAGCCGATGGGGCAGACCTGGTCGATCTTCTCGACGACGATGTCACAGATGTTATTTTCTATGCCAATGCAGCGGGAATCGATCTTATGGGCGCAACTACAAAAGATGAATTGCGGCCAATATTGTCAGCAGATGATACGCAGTCCGAACTTGGTGCCCGTGGATTGGTGCGAAGCGATTTTAATATGAGAGTAGGTCAGTCTGCACTTCGTGCCGGTCGTTTATTCGCAAATTTCGGCTTACCCCTGGATGATGAGGGTACAGAGATCTACTCCTTTGCAGGAATTAGTTCCAGAACAGGAAATTCTGCCGGCTTCTACAGATTGCCCAATCAAAGCAGAACATTTACCCCGGCATATTTCAATGGATTCCTGCCGGAGATTAATTCGAACATAAAGGATCAGTCTATCGCCCTGGGCATCCGGGGAGTAGTTGGCGATTGGAATGTAGATTTCAGTAATACCTATGGAAAGAATAGTTTTTTATATACCATCGGTAATACGTTTAACGCATCCCTTCAAAGCGCTTCTCCCACCACTTTTGATGCGGGAGGTTTTTCATTTTCTCAGAATACGACTAATCTGGACGTCGCACAATTTTTCAGTGATGTCCTTTCAGGTCTGAATATCGCATTTGGAGCAGAATACAGGCAGGAGCGGTATGAGATTGTCGCTGGTGAAGAGGCATCTTATGCACAGTATACCGCAGCAGGTGAGGTGATCACTTTGTCTACCCAGCAACCTTCAGAAGACTTTTTTGGGGCAGCAAGACCTGGTGGTTCTCAGGTATTTCCTGGTTTTAGCCCTACGAATGAATTGTCGAGGAATAGGAGCAGTATTGCCGGATATTTTGATGTGGAAGCCGACTTTTCAGATCGATTTCTGGCAAGTTTTGCAACGCGGTTTGAAAATTACAGTGATTTTGGTTCGACGATCAATTTTAAAGTCGCAACACGTGTGAAAGTTACAGATGATTTCAATTTCCGCGGGGCCGTAAATACCGGTTTCAGAGCGCCGTCCCTGCACCAGATAAACTTTAATTCGACTTCCACGATTTTTGATCAGGATGGTAATCCGCAGGAGGTGGGTACTTTCGCCAATGATAGCAGGGCTGCGGCCTTGTTGGGTATCCCTCAACTTAAAGAGGAAACTTCGTCAAGTGTCAGTCTTGGCTTTACCGGTAGTATTCCTACGGCAAACCTAACTCTAACAGTTGATGGTTATTTTATTAAAATTGATGACCGAGTCGTGTTCACCGGTCAGTTCTCAGGCCCCGGTACGGGAAGTGAGCTCGATAATCTTCTCAGGCAGGCAAATGCCTCCAGGGCAGCTTTCTTTGCCAATGCCATAGACACCGAATCTAAAGGACTCGATATAGTGCTCACACACAGAACGACCCTTTGGGACGGTTGGAGGCTTAACAGCGATTTGGCGGCTACATTTTCGCAAACCAGAAGGGTGGGAGAGATTAAAGCGTCACAGGTTCTGGAGGACGCTGGTCTGGTAGATACATATTTTCCTGAAGATAGCAGGGTATATCTGGAAGAAGCGGTGCCCAGAACGAAGGTAAATCTAACATTAAACCTTGCATCAGATACCTTTATTTTCTTTTTGCGAGGGGTATATTTTGGAGAAGTTACTGAGGCCACTACCAACATCGACAGGCAACAGGTTTTCGGCAGCAAGTTTGTAACAGACCTTTCGGTAGGATATAAGTTCAACCCTGCGATTACGCTGACTGTCGGCGCCAGTAATTTGTTCGACGAATATCCTGACAGAGCTGCAGAGGTTTTAGCAGATGGTGGAAATAATCGCAGTTCTGGTCGTTTTGATTGGTCACGAAGATCCCAGCAATTTGGAATTGGAGGAAGGTTTCTCTTTGCGCGACTTGGGTTAAAACTCAATTGAGAATTTGCAGATTGTTAAACTTAAAGCCACCTGGAGACGGGTGGCTTTTTTGTAACAGGAAAATTTAAAACTTACTTTTACAATTCTTGAAACCTACTAAAGATTATATTTTGAACAGAGTGATGTACAGGTCAAGGTCTCGCGGTTTTATAGCCTGGCTTATATTTTTATCAGTCTCTCATTGGATTTACCCGCAGGTTGATGATTGCACTTTAGATATTGCAGGAAAGGATACGAGTGTTATCATAGATATTTTTCAGCTGAATGATGATCAGCAGCTACGTTTAGAAAACTGGGTCGGCGAATTAGAGCTGGTAAGACGACCTATTGAGGAAGAACTTCGTCTTTTGCTTAAGGAGCATCCTCAGAGTACAGAAGCAGATTTGCATAACCTCGCCAAAAAATATTCTTCACTCAATAAAAATCTTATCGAGCTTAGCAAAGAATATGATCGTAAGCTTTTAGGTATTTTTAATGAAAAGCAATTCGAGTACTATGTTTCGCTCTGTAACGAGGCGGCTCGAAAACCACTGAATCCTGTTATTACAGAAGAAGAAGAGGAATAAGCTTCACAGGAATAATTTGTTTTTTTCAAAGTCAGAATTGATTTTATTTTAAGGTCGAAGTCGTACTTTTGCGCTGACGAAAAACTCATACATGTACAAGTTCCTGATCAGGCCCCTGCTTTTTGTTTTCGACGCCGAACGTATACACCATATTTCTTTCAAGCTTATTAGATTGGCAGGGAAACTGGGTATGTCTCCGATTATTAAAATGATGTTCACAAAAGAGGATCCCAGATTGGAACGAGAGGTTTGTGGTTTGCGTTTTAAGAACCCGGTGGGTCTGGCGGCAGGTTTTGACAAAGATGCCAGCTTATACAAAGAATTATCAGATTTTGGTTTCGGTTTTATCGAAATCGGGACACTTACTCCAAAACCACAAGAAGGGAATCCTAAAAAACGTCTTTTTAGACTTCTTCCGGATCAGGCGATTATCAACAGGATGGGATTTAATAATGGGGGGGTATATGAAGCGGTTGAACGCTTAAAGAAGAATACGAATGTCTTAGTTGGCGGCAATATTGGAAAAAACAAACTGACCCCTAACGAGCTGGCTGCAAAAGATTATTTGATTTGTTTTGATGCGCTTTTTAAACATGTGGATTATTTTGTGGTTAATGTGAGTTCCCCTAATACACCGGGCTTACGCGAATTACAAGATAAGGAACCCTTGTTGAAATTACTCCTGGAACTCAAACAGGAAAATATAAAATTGGCCGGCGAGCATGGCACTCCTGGGCGACCGATATTCTTAAAAATTGCTCCCGATCTGAATGAAGATCAATTGCTCGATATCATACATATTATTGAAGAAAGCGCATTGGATGGTATAATCGCCACCAACACTACTATTTCAAGAACCGATCTTAAATCCGATTGCGTGTTGGTGGAAGAGAAAGGCGGATTGAGCGGGAAGCCGCTTAGGGAGCGCAGTACAGAGGTGATCCGATTTATTGTGGCACATCGCAAAGAGAAATTTGCCATTATTGGAGTGGGGGGTATTCATTCCCCTGAGGATGCGATGGAAAAACTGGAAGCCGGAGCCGATTTGATCCAGATCTGGACGGGCTTTGTATACGAAGGTCCGGGTCTGATAAAAAGGATCAATAAAAGACTGCTTCAAGCAACATAGGCTGGGCAATAATGATCCTCTGAAAGGCGCGGATTGTCCGATTTTATATAGTAATTTTAATTCCTGAGTTATCTGATACTATGGACGAAAGGATAAAGATCATCGAATGTCCGAGGGATGCGATGCAGGGGATTAAAACATTTATTCCCACTGCAGAGAAAACACGCTATTTGCAGTCCTTACTGGGTTGTGGATTTGATACCCTTGATTTCGGAAGCTTTGTCTCACCCAAGGCAATTCCTCAGATGGTCGATAGCGGCCTGGTACTTGAAAACCTGGATCTCGCTGCCACCCAGACCAAATTACTGGCTATAGTTGCCAATGTTCGCGGGGCGAACGATGCTTCGCAGTTCGAGCAGATCGATTACCTGGGTTATCCATTTTCGATCTCAGAAAATTTCCAGATGAGAAATACCCATAAAACGATTGCCCAATCGGTAGAGATACTAAAAGAGATCCTGGAAATTGCCACAAAACATGATAAAGAAGTGGTGACTTATATCTCGATGGGATTTGGAAACCCTTATGGTGATCCCTGGGATGTGGAGATCGTAGGTGATTGGACCGAGAAATTGTCGGCTATGGGTGTTAAAATACTCTCGCTCTCCGATACCATAGGCTCTTCAACGCCGGAGGTGATCAAATATCTGTTCCGCCATCTTATCCCAACCTACCCACAGATAGAATTCGGAGCCCACTTGCATACTACTCCGGGTAAATGGCATGAGAAAATAGAGGCTGCATTTGAGTCAGGTTGCCGCCGGTTCGACGGCGCGATTCAGGGTTTTGGAGGCTGTCCGATGGCCAAAGACGAACTCACGGGAAATATGCCTACAGAGAAAATGCTCTCATATTTTACATCTAAAAAGGTTGAAACAGGGGTTAACTGGATGTTTTTTGAAGCAGCCCACAATAAGGCCACTGAACTATTCTCTTCCTATTTCTAAATTATTGGATTTCAGATCACTGAAATTCAATAAATGTTAAAGTTTAATTGCTATTTAGAATTAATTTAAATAATCTTTTTTAGTTTTCTGTGTCGTGCTATCTTTGGCCCATTCTAATCAATTATTTATAAACAATCTAAATAAGAATAATGGGGATTATTAGGCAAATCACCTTGATCATAGCACTGTCTATTGCACTGCATACCTTTTCTCAAACTCAAATGGATTCGATCACTTTTGATCCTCAGAAACAGTTGAATGCAGCCCAGAGATTGTTATCGGGCAACTACGCTTCCGCAGTAACGGTTGGTGCCTATGGTGAAATATTGTACAATCAGCCGGAAGACTCCAATGGCGAACTCGATGTCCAACGCCTGGTTTTGCTATTTGG
>JBDNAQ010000362.1:0-5001 GCA_039768345.1 Flavobacteriaceae bacterium | reverse complement strand
TCCCGTACCTGGTATTTTGTGAAAATTCCAAACGAAAACAGCCCGAGTAAAGGGCCATAGGTATAGGTAGCGACGGTGAGTAACCCATCTATAACATTCCTGTCGAGTATATATTTAAAAGCGATAACGACTAAAACCAGCAACGCACTCATCGCTACGTGGGTTCGTTTTCTTATCTGCTTGCGTCTGTTCTCCGGTTGCTTTTCTATATCGAGGAAATCGACACAAAATGATGTGGTTAATGAGGTAAGCGCACTATCCGCACTACTATAGGCCGCGGCGATGAGTCCAAGTATAAAAGTGACCGCTACCGTCATACCAAGTCCGCTGTTTAAAGCTATTTCCGGGAAGAGCAAATCTGCTTTTGGGCTGCCATCCATCATGGGAAGGCCTATGTTCATCTGTTCGGCATAAATGAATAATAATGCCCCCAGTAGTAAGAAAATAAAATTTACAACGATCAGAACCAGGCTAAAACTGACCATATTTTTTTGAGCATCGCGAAGGTTTCTACAGGTAAGGTTCTTTTGCATCATATCCTGGTCGAGCCCGGTCATACAAATAGTGATAAACATACCGCCTAAAAATGATTTTATAAAGTGGTGTTTTTCGTAAAAATCATCGGTAAAGAGAACCTGATTATAGGACTGAAGTGCTTCGGAGTTTAAAAACTCCATAAAACTCCAATTCAATTTATCATTGATAAAATAGATGCAAAGTAGTACAGAGAGCAGCATAAAAAGTGTTTGAAGCGTATCGGTCCAGACAATCGTTTTTATTCCTCCTCTAAAGGTATATATCCAGATCAATAGAATAGACAGGACAACGGTGAGTTCAAAGGGCACTCCCCAGGCATCGAAAACAAACTGCTGTAGCACGATGGCTACCAGGAACAGCCTGAAAGAGGCGCCTAAAACCCTGGATATGAAAAAGGAGATCGCCCCAACTTTGTAACTGACCACACCAAATCTTTTAAGGAGATATTCGTAAATGGAAGTCACATTTAACCGATAATATATTGGTAGCAGTATAAATGAAATCACAAAATACCCCGCCAAATAGCCAAATACCACCTGCATATAGCTGAACTGGGAACTCTCTACCCAGCCCGGAACCGAGATAAAGGTCACCCCGGACAACGAAGCGCCTATCATCCCAAAAGCTACCAAATACCAGGGAGATTGCTTACCTGCTCTGAAAAAATCGGCATTGGAATCATTCCTGCCGGTAAAATAAGATATGATCATCAGCAGAAGGAAATAACCGCCGATCAGCAGCAGGATATGGGAGGGCCTCATAGAAATTAAATTCAGGTGCAAAGTACGAAAACTTAAAACATTATGTAATTTTGCATTTATGGAATTTTCGTCTAAACTCCTTGAAAATGCGGTATATGAGATGTCGCAGCTCCCCGGGATTGGCAGAAGAACTGCCCTCAGACTAGTGTTACATCTGCTCAGACAACCCGATGAACGAACCCACAGGTTGGCGGAGGCCCTGCGCTCTTTAAGGGATCAGATTCGGTTTTGCGTAAACTGTCATAATATATCCGATTCAGAACAATGCGAGATTTGTGCGAATCCGAAACGAGATGAACAATTGGTTTGTGTCGTAGAGGATATTCGCGATGTACTGGCCATTGAAAACACAGGGCAGTTCCAGGGGCACTACCATGTGCTTGGTGGCAAAATTTCCCCGATCGAAGGGATAGGCCCTCAGGATCTTACTATTGAATCATTGGTCTCTAAAGCAAAGGATGGGAAGATCAGAGAATTGATTTTTGCACTGAGTTCGACTATGGAAGGGGATACTACCAACTTCTATATTTTTAAACAGCTCGATGGACTGGACCTTAAAACTTCCACTATTGCCAGGGGTATCGCTGTAGGCGATGAACTGGAATATGCAGACGAGGTTACGCTGGGGCGAAGTATCCTCAACAGAATACCCTACGAGAAATCCTTGAAAAGCTTATAGACCTTTCGTCGAATTATTTATTAAATGAAGGATTCGTTTTTCGTATTTTTGCAGAGTATTAATCCGCAACAACGCTTTAATTAACAAAATGGCAAAATTCGAATTGAAACTACCGCAGATGGGCGAAAGCATTGCCGAAGCAACACTGACCTCCTGGTTAAAAGAGGTTGGGGATACTATAGAAATGGACGAGGCGATATTTGAGATCGCCACCGATAAGGTGGATTCTGAAGTACCCAGTGAAGTAGAGGGGGTATTAACCGAAAAGCGCTTCGATGTTGATGATGTTATAAAAGTAGGTGAAACAGTTGCGGTGATTGAAACAGCATCGGCCGGGAATGGTCAGCTCGATAAAGGCGCTGCCGAAGTGATCGAGGAAGTGGCCGGACCCGAATTTGTGGAGAAAGTTGAGGAAACCATTGAGGTGGCCAAAGAAACCATCCAAAAACCCATTGAGGACTATAGCAGTTCGGAACGCTTTTTCTCCCCATTGGTTAAGAATATAGCCAAAAAGGAAGGCGTCTCGATGGAAGAGCTCGAAAGTATTGCGGGCAGCGGAAAAGAAGGGCGGGTTACAAAGAACGACATCCTGGCCTATCTGGAACAGGGCAAAAGTTCCAGACCAGAGACTCCCGTGGAGGAGGTAGCCCCGAAACCAGTAATTCCTACCGAGGCTCCTGTTCGGGCCGATGATCAACCTCATGAGGTAAGTCGGGTTCAGGCCAATGGCGCAGACGAGGTTATTCCGCTGAGTCGTATGGGCAAGCTGATCGCCAAACATATGGCCGATAGTGTTGCCACATCCGCTCATGTACAGAGTTTTATTGAGGTCGATGTAACTGCTGTTGTTAATTGGCGAAATAAGACAAAAGACCTTTTTATGGAGCGGGAAGGAGAGAAGCTTACCTTCACACCCATTTTTATAGAGGCCATCGCCAAGGCGCTCAAAAAATTTCCGATGTTGAATATATCCCTTGTTGGGGATTCGATCATCAAAAAGAAAAACATCAATATAGGGATGGCTGCCGCACTACCAGATGGTAATCTCATCGTACCGGTAATAAAAAACGCTGATCAGTTGAATTTGGTCGGTATGGCAAAAGTGGTCAACGACCTGGCCAACCGTGCCAGACAGAATGATTTAAAACCGGATGAGATTCAGGATGGTACCTACACGGTTACCAACGTGGGTAGTTTTGGAAGTGTATTCGGGACTCCCATCATCAACCAGCCCCAGGTAGGTATACTGGCATTGGGAGCGATACGTAAAGTTCCGGCGGTTATTGAAACCAACGAAGGGGATTTCATCGGTATCCGCCATAAGATGTTCTTGTCTCATAGCTACGACCACCGTGTGGTGAACGGAGCACTGGGAGGTATGTTTGTAAAGGCTGTGGCAGACTACCTGGAATCCTGGGATGCAGATCGGGATATATAGTACTGGCCAGAAAAACAACACAATCCTGCTTTTAAATCATTATTCTTCCTCCAAAAAAACTGCGTATATCATGGACTTGAATCTCAATAAACCCATTTGCTTTTTTGACCTGGAAACAACAGGGACCAATGTGGCTAAAGACCGAATTGTGGAGATCTCTATTCTCAAGGTCTTTCCCGACGGAAAAAAACTGAGCAAAACCTGGCTGGTAAATCCGGGGATGCCAATACCTGCTGAGGCGACCGCGATACATGGTATTACAGATGAAAAAGTTGCCGACAAGCCCGCATTTGAATCCATTTCGAAAGAGGTATATCAGATGGTCAAGGACAGTGATCTGGGCGGATATAACTCCGATAGATTCGATATACCTTTATTGGCTGAGGAAATGTTAAGAGCTGAGGTCGATTTTGATATGAAGAATATGGTCTCGGTAGATGTGCAAACCATTTTCCACAAGATGGAAAAACGCACGCTGGAGGCTGCTTACAAGTTTTATTGCGATAAAGAGCTCAAAGAAGCCCATAGTGCAGAGGCCGACACCCTTGCCACCTACGAAGTACTGCTCTCTCAACTGGATCGCTACCCCGAACTTGAAAACGATGTAAAAAAACTCTCGGAGTTTTCCAATCGAAAGAACTCTATGGATTTTGCCGGATTCATAGGGAGAGATAAAGAAGGAGTGCCGATTTTTACATTTGGTAAGCACAATGGTAAAAAAGTAGAGGAGATCCTCGATAAAGAACCCGGCTATTTCGGCTGGATTTTAAACGCAGATTTTCCGCTATATACCAAAAAAGTGCTGACACAGATTAAACTTAATCGGTTAAACAACAAATTGAGCTAAGCAGTACCTGGCATGAAGATCATTTGTATAGGTCGGAATTATACCGAGCATATAGAGGAATTGCAGAATGAGCGACCGGAGGAACCCGTAGTATTTATAAAACCGGATTCAGCTGTGCTGCCGAAGGAACAGGATTTTTATATCCCGGATTTTTCCAACGAAGTACATTATGAGCTCGAGGTACTGGTAAAGATAAAAAAGGTAGGCAAGCATATCGAACCCAAATTTGCGTCTAATTATTATGACGAAATCGGCCTGGGCATTGATTTTACAGCCCGGGATCTCCAAACAATCTTAAAATCCAAGGGATTGCCCTGGGAAAAAGCCAAGGGATTCGATGGATCGGCGGTCATCGGCAGATGGGTTCCCAAAACGAAGTATAAGGACATAAATCACATAGACTTTACACTTTATAAGAATGGCGAGGTGGTCCAGGCGGGAAATACCTCGTTGATGCTGTGGAAGATAGATGAGATAGTCTCCTATGTTTCAAAATATTTTATGCTTAAAAAGGGAGATGTAATTTTTACCGGAACCCCTGCGGGGGTTGGTAAAATACAAGCAAATGATTACCTTTCGGCTTCGCTCGAAAATGAAGAACTACTATCTGTTAAAATTAAGTAATGATATACAGTCTGGATAAATTACAGGAAATGGCGGCTGGCGATGAGGATTTCGTCCATTCGGTGATTACAGTCTTTCTGGAAGAAGTTCCGATAGATCTGGAAGCCCTGGAGAT
>JBDNAQ010000361.1:0-4224 GCA_039768345.1 Flavobacteriaceae bacterium | reverse complement strand
GAATCAGGCTGCAGGGCCTTTTCCAGGAGACAGATGGTTTCCTGAGTGATCGACCGGCGATGGGATGCGGCCAGCCGCCGAAGCTGGATGTGGAGGTCCTCGGGAAAAGCTTTGATTACGAGTGTTGCCATAGTTGTATTTTATGGTTTTTCAGTCCCGGTAATAGGACATCTAAATTGTTAAAATGTTACAAAAGTTGTGTGACTTTTTGATGCCTAAAAGGCTATCCATCGATCTCATCCGGTTCAATCTCATTCCAGACCTTGATGTCATCGTCTGATTCCACACCGGATTTTACCTCCACAAAGATGCCATCACTGATCCCCAATTCAACATCTCTGCGTTCAAATTGCTGATCACCAGTGGCCACCTCAACGAAGGGCTTTTTGGTCTCAGGATCAAATTGGACCAGGGCTTCCTTCAAGGCCAGAACGCTATCGGCACGGGCTAATATTATTGAAGCATTAGCGCTTAAGCCAGCTCTGATAAAAATGGAATCAGCCTTGGTTAGGGTTCCTTTGATCTCAAATTGGATCGCTCCGTTTTCTTCATTGCCCTTGGGGGCAATATAGTCTAGTATCGCGTCGAAAATTTGGTCTTCCAGGGCACCAACGGTAATTTCGAGCGGCAGATTCTCTTTGATCTTCCCTACTTCAGATTCGTCGACCTTTCCTTCAAAAATCATTTTTTCCACATCGGCCACGGCAGCTATGGTAGTTCCTTCGTTAAAATTATTGCTTTCAATAACCTGGTTTCCGACTTCTACAGGTACTTCGAGTACCATTCCTGTTACAGTTGAGCGGATCAGAGTATTGGCCTCACTGCTAAGACCACGGGTAGTTCCTGTTTTTACGATGTCGTAACGCTTGTTGGCGGCCTGATAAGATTGCCTTCCCTGATCATAACTAACCTGTGCTCTTTCCAGATCTACCAGTGAAATAACACCTTTGTCGAACAGACTTTTTTGTCTGTCGAAATTTCGTTTCTGGTCGTCGAGATTAATCTTGGCCTCATCGATAGAGTTCCGGGCATCATTTAAGGCATTAAGGTTCGGAACAACGCGGATCTTGGCCAGTAAATCGCCGGTTTTAACATAGTCGCCCCCCTCTACATAAATTTCTTCGATAACGCCAGAAATATTGGGTTTGATAAGTACCTCTTCGAGCGGTAAAATACTTCCTGTAGCTACTGCCTTTTTAATGATGGTCTGTTTGCTGGGCTTTTCGGTCTCATAGACGATAGGGTCCTCAGCATTTTTCTGGTAGAGATATACCATCGAAAAGCCAAAGGCTACAACTATTAAAATCAGGATTATGACGGTTATCGATTTTTTCATGGTTAATGTTTTCTATTGATTGATGTATTTGAGATATTTTTTTTGATGTTATTCTGTTCTAAGCGCGTCGATAGGCTTAACCCTGATAGCGCTTTGGGCTGGTATAAAGCCGGCCAATAATCCTGAAATGATCAGTATCACCAGTGCAATGCTCACCACTCCGAGGCTAACGGAGGGATTCAGGAACATATCTACAGGACCGTTGGCATCGAGTAGTGCATTGACCCCATAGATGAACAATGCACCCATTACGATGCCCGCCATTCCCGATATGATGGTGAGAAAAATGGATTCGAGTAATATTTGTTTTTTGATCGACCAGGGGTCTTCACCAAGTGCCCTTCTTATACCGATCTCTTTAGTCCGTTCTTTAACCACAATCAGCATAATATTACTCACGCCAATGATACCCGACAGCAATACCAGAACACCAACGAAGTAGGCGATAAATCCCATGGCGCCAAAAAGGCTTTCCACTCTGTTATATTGTTCATAGAGGTCGAAATAACCAATGGCCCTGTTGTCATCGGGATGTATTTTGTGCTTCTCCTTCATGTTGGTAATGATCTTGTCTTTCAGGCCACTGATGGAATGTCCGTCATTCGCAGTAATCGCCATCCAACCAACATCCTCCCCTCGGTTAAAGGCCTGTGAAAAGGTCGTAAAAGGAACAAATATTTCCTTCTGAGCCTCTTCTCCGTCGTCGCCGGTATTATTTTTCTTATACGTACCTACTACCATAAAATTCACGCCCTGGATCTTGATATAGGTCCCCAGAACTTCCTCATCTTTATCATAAAGGTCGTTGCGAACCCCCCGGCCGATAATGGCTATTTTCCTTTTCTCACGGATATCACTCTGATTCAAAAACCGCCCCGAGGTGATGGTCATGGGGTCCTGGTTGATAATTTCGGGATAGTCTCCATAGATATTATAAGCCCCTGTATTTATTCCCCTTACAACATTACTGCCTCCACGAAATCCTCCTAGCTGGTTTCTCGGAGATATGTATCGAAGGTTGGGGATATTCTCTTTTATGGTTTGAACGTCCTGGATCTTAAACTCAAATTCCCTGTCTTTAGGAAGGCCTGCATGGGCTTTAGTAGTGCTTCTGGTCCACATAAACATGGTATTGGTGGCGATGTCACCAAAATCGGCTTTTATACCATTTTCAAGACCTTTGCCAGCTGCAAGGAGAATTATCAGAATTAATATCCCCCAGAATACGCCAAAAGCCGTAAGTACCGTCCTGAACATATTGGTGGTAAGTACTTCTAATATTTCTTTCCAACGATCCCTGTTAAACATCTCTTTTTTGTTTATTCGTCCCTCAACGCATCTATAGTATGTATCTTGGCAGCGCGCCAGGCAGGAAAAAAGCCAGCAATTGTACCCGCCAGTATAAGTACAAAAACGGTAGATATGGCAACCGTAAAATTCACGGATGGATTAACCACATAATCGACCTCCACATGAGGCCCTATTAGCTCTAAAAGTCCCATACTTAGGATTAGTCCTCCAAAACCCGAAATGGCCGTTACAAAAATCGATTCGTGAAGGATCATGCCCACAATAGACCAGGGTTTTGCACCCAGGGCTTTTCGAATGCCGATCTCACGAGTGCGTTCTTTGACAACGATAAGCATAATATTACTCACGCCAACGACCCCTGCGATAATGGTACAAATACCTACAAACCAAAAGAAGAATTTAATATTTCCCGTAAGTCCGTAATACCGTTTTGCTTCCTCAAGTGCACTCCATACATTAATAGCACTGGTATCATCGGGGGCTACAATATGGGCCTGCTGTAAATAGGTTTGCAGGTCTTCTTTAAAAGCAATAGCCTGTGCAGCCGCCTGGTCGAAATTCTCTACAGGTGGCAAGGTGTAAGACATATTATTTATGCGATCTCCTCCGTTAAACACCCTTTGAGCCGTAGTTATAGGAATGTAAATACGTTCCTCCTCACGTTCTTCCTGTTCGTGGAAGAAACCAATGATCTTAAATGGGATCCCTGAGATTTCTATAAAATCGCCAAGGGGATTCTCCACATTTTTAAAGACATCTCTTTTTATTTTATTCCCCAGGACAACTACTTTGGCGGTCTTCATTTCATCGTTATAATTAATGAACCTGCCTTCCGACATTTTGCAGTTCTCGATCTGCTGGAACTGGTACGACACACCCTGAATGCTATAAACAAGGGCTTCGTTACCATAGTTCGCCGAAATATCCCGGACAAATATCCGTGGGGATTTATATTCGATCTCCTCATTGAATAGCTCACCAGACTTATCGTAATGCTCATTTCGAAGTTGAATTCTTCTGCCAGGGTTAAGCCCCTTAAACTCTTTGGAGGTTACTCCGGGCCATACCCAGACGCTGGTCTCAGCATCCTGTTGAAATTCGTGGGCAATGCCGTTCTGCATACCCTGACCAAAGCCTAGTAAAATGACAAGAATAAATATACCGGAGGCTACGGAAAGCCCCGTGAGGAAAGTGCGTAATTTATTTTTACGGATGGTATCGAAAATCTCCTGCCATCTTTCAATATCAAACATTGGGTTGGTAACTTGTTGATTGATGAATGCTGTGACGTACTTAAATAAGACTATGTGCAATACGAATTGTTACACTTATCAGTATTAAAAAGTGTTAAAATAGGCCCAGGCGGGCTAAGCCTTCAATTTTCGGTAAACAAAGTAAAATAGAAATCCCACCAGAATATACGGAATGGCCATTAGATAAACGATTCCATCGTTAATCCCCTCTGCCATCGAATTCTCGCCAGAGCTTTCCAATACCGCCCGGCACATCGCACATTGGGAAGAGACTTCCATGGGTAAAAACAACATGAATATCGTCCCAATAATCACAACATTTTT
>JBDNAQ010000360.1:0-17467 GCA_039768345.1 Flavobacteriaceae bacterium | reverse complement strand
GTCCTTGGTAAAAATGGTATAGAACGTATTGTTAACATCGAACTCGATGAAAGCGAAAATGCCAATATGCAGGAGAGTGCAGCGGCCGTTCGCAATGTAAATGCATTGCTCAATAATTGATCTCCAGTAGTATAACTTCATTTTCAAACTAACCGAAGATGCGTATTCCACCTGGCAGAAGTTCTTTTTTGTCAGGTGGTTTCAAGGCTACGAATACAGGACAAATGCTGTAAATAAATTGTCTGTTCCTAAGGGAAATGATATATTTGCACGCTATTTGCGAATACCTTCAAAAAATTTAGTAACCTATGCAGAATAAAGGACTTATAAAGCTTTTTGCTTTGTTGTTCGGTCTGGTCAGTATTTATCAACTATCCTATACCTTTATAACAAGTAAAATAGAGAAGGATGCAGAAGCTTTTGCAGCAGCGTCCATTGATGCTACAGCAGAAGATTATGTAGCGAAAAGAGAGGTGTTGGAAGCCCAGTACCTGGATTCTATCGGCAAAAATCCCATACTTGGATTTACTTCTTATGAGGATGCCAAGAAAAAAGAATTGAACAAAGGACTCGATTTGAAAGGGGGGATTAATGTGACCCTGCAAATCTCGGTCAAGGATATCCTCAGAGGACTTGCCAACAACTCAAAAAACCCAGTCTTTAACAAAGCCTTGGCCGATGCAGACATTGCCTCCCAGGACAGCGACGACATTTATATAAATCTGTTTTTTGATGCGTTCGACAATATCAAAGGCGAAACCAAGCTTGCCTCACCCGATATTTTTGCCAATAAAGGCTTGAGCGATGAGATCAATTTCCAAATGACAGATGATGAGGTAAAACCCATCATTCGCAGGAAGATCGACGAATCTGTAGTATCTGCATTTGAGGTACTCCGCGAACGGATTGACGGATTCGGTGTTACCCAACCCAATATACAACGCGAAGGAAGTTCCGGACGTATCCTCGTAGAATTGCCGGGTGCCCGTGATATTGCCCGTGCACAAGACCTGCTGTCTAGTACGGCCCAACTCGAATTCTGGGAAACCTATGAGCCCGGAAATCAAAGTCTGATCGGCTTTTTCGTTTCTGCCAATAACGAGCTTAAAAATATTGTTGGGGAGCCCGAGGAAGAAATAAAGGAAGAATCAGAGATCGATTCACTGCTTTCAGATGTGACCCAGGATTCACTCGACCTTGCTCAGGAACGCAACCCGCTTTTTGAAAAATTACAGCTCAGCGCCCCTGGTTTTGCAGTGGGTATAGCCGCCATCAAAGATACTGCAGAAGTAGGTGCCTGGCTGAGAATGCCCGAAATAAGGCGTCTGCTTCCCAGCGAAGTTCAATTCACCAAATTCCTTTGGGAGCGCCCAACAAAGGACTCCGAAGTTGCTGCGCTCTTCGCACTAAAATCTAACAGGGATAATAAGCCCAGGATCAGTGGAGATGTAGTTAGCGATGCACGCGATCAGTTCGATCAGTTCAACAGGCCGGCCGTTGGCATGGATATGAACGTTAAAGGAGCTAAAGAATGGGAAAAGCTAACCAATGAAGCTAATCTGAACAATACGGGGATCGCTATCGTTCTTGATAATAAAGTCTATACAGCGCCAGGCGTATCACAACCCGGAGGTATTTCTGGTGGAAGCTCTGAAATCACAGGAACTTTTACAATAAATGAGACCAAGGATATCGCTAATGTACTGCGGGCAGGTAAACTCCCTGCTTCAGCTGAAATAATCGACTCTTTCGTGGTAGGACCATCGTTAGGCCAGGAAGCGATCGACAGTGGATTTATATCTTTTATCATCGCCATGGTCTTTGTATTGATCTGGATGATATTCTACTATGGAAAGGCGGGAATATTTGCCGATATCGCCCTGGTATTCAATATCGTATTGATTTTTGGCGTCTTGTCGAGCCTCGGTGCCGTTCTAACCTTACCAGGTATCGCCGGTATCGTACTTACCATAGGTATGTCTGTCGATGCCAATGTGCTTATTTTTGAAAGGATAAAGGAGGAACTTGTAAAAGGTAAAGGGAAAGGTGAGGCTATTGCCGATGGTTTTGCCAACGCACTGTCTTCCATTCTCGATGCGAATATCACCACCGGTCTTACGGCATTGATACTCCTGGTATTCGGCTCAGGTCCCATAAAAGGTTTTGCCACCACATTGATCATTGGTATTCTTACCTCTTTGTTTACCGCCATCTTTATCACCAGACTGTTGGTCGACTGGTATGTTTCAAAGCGAGGAAGAAGTTTGCAGTTTTCCACCAAGATCACCAAAAATCTATTCAGGAACCTCAATATCAATTTCCTTAGCAAACGAAAGATCGCCTATGTGATCTCCACGATCCTGGTAGGTGTCGGAGTCTTTTCACTGCTTACACAAGGTCTGGACCAAGGCGTGGATTTTGTGGGGGGAAGAAATTATCAGATCCGTTTTGTGAATCCTGTTAATCCTTCTGAAATTACAAATGAACTTACCGATGCCCTGGGAAGTGCCAGTGCCAAAACCTTTGGGGATGCCAACCAGATAATGGTTACCACAAAATATAAAGTAGACGTGCAGGGTACGGAAGTAGATGATGAAATACTCGGGATATTGTTCACCTCTCTTCAAAAATACCTCCCCGATGGCACTACCTATGAAGAATTCATTCCCGGAGGATCTACTGGAGATATAGGGGTATTGAAATACAGAAAAGTTGGTCCCACGATTGCGGATGACATTAAAAAGAATGCTGTCTGGGCCATTGTAGGTTCGCTGGCAGTAGTGTTCCTCTATATCCTTCTGAGATTCCGTAAATGGCAGTTTTCACTGGGTGCAGTAGCCGCCGTGTTCCACGACGTACTGTTTGTACTCGGGATATTTTCGCTTACCAGCAAGGTCATGCCTTTCAGTATGGAGATCGATCAGGCATTTATCGCTGCGATCCTCACCGTGATAGGTTATTCTCTGAACGATACGGTGGTGGTATTCGACCGTATCCGTGAGATGGTGGGTGAGAAAGGCTGGAAAGGAGGCCAGAATATCAATAACGCACTCAATAGTACACTTAGTCGTACGCTGAATACCTCGCTAACCACGCTGGTAGTGCTCCTGGCAATCTTCATCTTCGGAGGTGAGTCGCTAAGAGGGTTTATGTTCGCTATGATCGTTGGGGTGATCGTGGGTACCTATTCTTCATTGTTTATCGCGACACCTGTTATGTTCGATACCTTGAAGAAAAAAATACTCGCCACGGCAACAGCCTAAGCTGATCAATAATTAAAAGTATTCTCCGCCTGTAACCATTACAGGCGGTTTTTTTATGCTTTTCAAATAATTGGTTAATCTATTTTCGGATGACCTTGCCTGTGGATCCCGCAGCATCCATGCTGAGCTGGTATATGTATTTGGCCTCCAAACCCGATTCTTTACGGTGCGATACGAAAATTATGGTGGTCATACTTTCTTTACTCATCTTATTTACGAGAGAAATAATTAATTGGGCACTGGCATCATCAAGTCCGGCTGTGGGTTCATCGAGAATCACCAATAGGGGATGTTTTATCATAGCCCGAATGCACATGATAAGTCGTTGCTGGCCGGTACTGAGATTATGAAAATAATGATCTTTCAGGTGAGCCATTCCCACCAGTCCCAACCACGCTCCTGCCAATCGTTTCTGACCCTCGCTTGGTATCACATATAGTCCAATGGAGTCTGTGATACCCGAAATAAGCATATTTTCAAGACTGTGATATCCGCGAAAACGATCGATCATGGCAGGTGTAAAATAGCCGATCTTCTTTTTAATGTCCCAAATACTTTCACCACTACCTTTCTTTTTCCCGAAAAGATAGAGCTCTTGCCCATATCCTTTAGGATTGTCGCCCGTGATCATCGATAGGATGGTTGTCTTGCCGCTTCCATTATTGCCCGTTAACTCCCAAAATTCGCCAGGTTTTATACCCCAGCTGATGTTACGAAGTACTCTCTTTTCACCATAGCTGACATCCACATTTTTAAGCTGTACCAGATACTCCTCATCATAAGCACTCGATTCCGGTGGTGCAGGTATTTTTGCATTCATATCAACCCGGGAAGCCGAAATTAAGGCATCGAGGTCCGTTACTGAAGATAGCCAATGCAAGCCGTCGGCTAGCAGGATTCCTATTTGTCCGACATAAGGCAAAAAATCGGCGGCTCTACTGGTGAGGTGTACTATATGGATCCGGCATGATAACTCCTGTAGCATTTCCTTCAGGTCTTTCTGGGTTTGGTGATCCAGATGATCAAAGGGATTGTCGAGGATCAAAAAATCCGGATACGACTGCATCAGATAACGGAAGAGGGCTTTTTTACGCTCACCGCTAGAAAAGGATTGTAAACTCTGATCAGTATCGGATGTCAATAATTTTTTATCGTGCTTTACTTCTTCCTCGATCAGTTTGTCGAGCTCCAGCTTGGAGAAAAGCGCCCCTTTTTTCCCCAGGAGGTTATCAAAGCCCGATGGTTTTTCCCGATCAGGAGACATCAAATCACGGATAAGAGATCTCTTATCAGACTGATTAGTGATCAGAATTCCCCAATGAGTAACCGCAGATTTGTTCATTATATTCTACTGATTACAGCAAGGTCCATAGCTGATTATTAAAGACGTCGCTGTATTGGGAAAGATAGTACTAATCTCAGAAATAAAATCTGAAAACGGCATTCGGAGTAATCCCCAGGGAGGTTTCAATGATCGGCTCAGCTTCGTTCTGGGCGGATACCCGGTAAAAAATATTTAGCGGATTAACCCGGTCGAGCAGGTTCCAGACTGAGAGTCCTATCTGAGCTTTACTTTGCAACCCGATTGGAAAATCATAGAGGCCCGAAATGTCTACCCGAAGATAGTCCTCGAGTCTTGCGTTGTTCGCATCCAGATAATTGATCTGATTATCGATTACAGGCTGGGCCGGATCGGGAGTGGTATATGGTTTTCCGGTTCTCCAATTTACACCGGTTGATATACCAATTACACCAGTGTCGTAAGTGATGCCGGCCGTCATCGCATGTGTGATATCAAAATTACTGGGAAATCTCGTGGCTTGAAGCGATTCAAAAGTGTACTCGCTGTTCAAAAAGGAATAGCTCAGCCAGGTGTTGAGCTTTTTTAGCTGTTTTCTGACGAGCATATCTAGACCATTCGACCTATAGTTTCCTGCTGTCTTTATGAATTCGTACTGGTTTTGAAAACCCTGGCTTTGGCTTGTAATGCCCGTTACTTCCTTGGTATAACCCACAGCATTGAGGAGCCATCCACGTTTGGAATAACTCAGACCTACCGATCCTTGTTTGCTTTGAATCACTGGAATGTCTTGATTATCAGATAATTGCCATCTTCTTTTTTCGACACCAAGAAAATCGTTTTGAAAATTAATGATTTGAGAAGTGCTTTGATGTTTAAATTCCCCAAGCAATTCTAAATATAACCCTTCGGCAATGCGCTGGCTAAAACTTAGTCTGGGCTCCACTATGGTCTTGCTGAATTTCTCCAGATAATTCAATCGAAGCCCAAGATTTAATCGCGTATCCCGGTTGATGGAACTGAGATCCACGGAGCTGAAAAGCGCATGAATACGAAGTACTTCGCCAACAAGGTTCCTGAAAATGGGGTTATCAACATCATCCAGATTTGAAACTTTGGTCTCTATAAACTGATAACCATTGTTCAGATGAAGATTAGACTTAGCTTGATATCGCGTATTGATCAATACTCCTGTCTCAGAAACTTTGTTCTCCTGAAGAAACCGTTGGTCGTTAAGGATATTGGCATTGATTGCCTTTAGGTTGTAATCGCTATTATAGACCTGAAGATGACTGCTGAATGCCTTACTCCACTGTCTTCTGTACTGGAGCCCGGCGGCAATACTGTTCTGTTCCAGATTGCTTTGGCGAGTCTCCGGTTCCCCCTCGAACTCGGCATTCTCATTAAAAGCTAGTTCATTATTAGCCAAAATGAAGTTCACCTGAATCCTGTCTTTATCGGAAGGCGAATACAACCACCGCAGAGTGGTGTCGTAGAAATCAAATTCGATATCGGAATTTACAACCTGGTCTATATTGGATGCCACTTCGGTTTCCTGTGAGATTCTGTCGAAATAGGCCGAATAGGTCGGGGTTTCCCAAAATTCGCTGATCGATTTACGTGCCGCGAGCTGTATGGAAGACCGACGACCAATTGGGACATCAGCGAAACCATTAGCATCGATGAAATTTATCCCCAGATTACCATGAGCGGCACTGGTGATCTCTTTTCCGGTCTCCATAATAATACTACCCGATGTGCCATCGGTAAACGATGCCGGACTACCATTTTTTCTGAGGGTCACCTGCTGTGTGATCTGTGGATTATACAAGGAAATCAGCCCGAAGAAATGTCCGGATTGATACATTTTGATACCGTCCCAGCTGATCAGGTTCTGATCATGACTACCCCCCCGAATATTGATGTTCGAAACCGTTTCATTGATGCTCTGAATGCCCGGAAATGCCTGGACAGATTGTAATACGTCGTTCTCAATAAGCCCGGGCAGCATAGTGAATTGTTCAAAATCAATACTAAAAGCGCCATTGTCGAGTTTGTCGATCCCCGGGCTTAGGTAATTATAGAGTACTACCTCGGCAAGTTGTTGTTGATCAGGTATCATAAGCAGCTCCCCACAACCATCCCGTTCAAAATTTGCGGTATCCAGTGCAAGGGTTTTGTACCCGATATGACGAATCTGAATCTCAATACCCATACGGGAAGCTGTGAGTTCAAAATATCCCTGAGCATCACTTATGGTTGAGCGATTACCCGCCCTAATTGTAGCATAAGTAATGGCCTCATCGGTATCCCTGTCGCGCAGATATCCACATAATGATACCTCGGGCATCACAACGGTAATGATATTACTGGCAAGACGTTCGAACGCCAGTCCGGTTTTCTTTCCGACATATTCAAGGCTAGTATCAAGGTCCCATTCCTGTGGCGGCGGATTCAACCTGATATTTTCCAGTGTATTATTGGCATAATTGAACTGAACACCGTGTACTACTTGCAGTTCACTCAATATATCGATCAAGGGTCTTCCAGAATCCTGGGCCGTAGCTACGCCCCCCAGTTGGAGCAGAAGATAAAGACATATAAAAAAACCGGTTTTACTTTTCACTTGGGAAAATGCTCACATGATCAGCTGATTCGATTCTGTAGTTAAGGTTTAATGGCAGGGTAATGGCTTTTAGAGCGTTTTCAAGATTCTCATGTTCAAAACCACCAGTAAATAAAGTGCTGTCCTGAACCCCCTCAAGTTCAACTTCAATATTATACTGACGTTCCAGTTCCTCTACAACCATGATTATTGGAATCCCCTGAAAACTGCTTATATTTTCCATCCAATGAGGTTTTTGATGCGAGTTCTTGCCCACCATCAACCGTTCACCTAATAAATTAAAATGTTCGCCTGCCATCAGTTTGTTCCGATGGACCGCTGTACGGACCTCTACCTTGCCTTCGAAACAACGAACTTCAAAGTGATCAGAACGCTGCTTTACATTGAATTCTGTACCTAATACGGTAACGGTACCCGTGGTGGTGGCGACCTCGAATGAACTTCCCTTTCTCACATCGAAAAAGGCCTCACCCTTCAAACTGATCATGCGTTCATCCGCCCATCGATCTTTATCATAACTTATTTCTGAAGCGGCATTGAGCACTACAATCGAAGCATCGGGAAGCTCGATCCGTTTCTTTTCTCCTGCTATAGTCTCTATACGAATAGTGTCATTATCGAAAACCAGATAGAACAAACCGATACCCAACAGCAATACAGCTGCAATCCTCATCAGTGGCTTTATCCAGGATGTACCTGAATATAAGTTCTTTCTGGAGTCGAACCTTGATTTAAGACTTTCGAAATCCTCAACTTTTGAAAAACCAGAGGCCTTGAACATCTCCGCATGCTCCAAAACAGCCATCAATTCCTCATAATCTTCCCGCTTCCGAAATGTTTCCATTTCCGAATCGTTAAGGCCTTCATTCAACCATTTATCGATAAGGTAGTCCTTCTCCATAACTCGTACTTCTTATCTTTATAACAACTTAATTACTGTTTTTCCTGATTATTTTAGCTTAAATCCTTCCAAACCCTCTTTTAAAGCGTTAAAGGCACTGTAAATCCGGTATTCAACCACCTTGCGTGTTACCCCCAACATTGTTGCGATCTCCTCGTGTTTCTTTCCCTCGACCTTATTGAGTAAAAAAGCTACCCGTTGATCTTCGGATAATCCTGCGAGTATGGTTTGGTATTTTTTAAGGTATTCCTCTTTCTCCATCAGGAATTCGGGGTTTTCCGAGGTATATGATTTAGGTTTTATCTGTTGGTACTGAAGCACCACTTTCCGGTGTTTGATCTCGTTAAGCATCATATTATTAGCAACCTTGTAAAGGAAAGCGCGAGCGGAGGATAATTTTACTTTTTTACAGTGTTCCCAAAGCTTGATAAATGCTTCCTGGGCTTTATCATTAGGGTCAAGTTTCTGTCCATATTTATAATAGAGGTAGTCGTGTAGTTCCTGGGCGTATTTCTTGTACACGCCCGAAAAAACCTGTTGATCGCAAATATCTTCTTGAAGGTCTTTATTCAATTCAGATGGTTAGATTATTTAAAGGTAAAAAATATTCTTTCTAAAATTTTCAGGAATTTTCAGGAATTTTTAGCACTGAGTTGTTTTAGTAGTAAAACTATTAATCGCTTAATCCCAACATTATGAGAAAGAACCTTAAATTACTTACTGCAATGGTGTTTAGCCTGGCCCTGCTCAATACGGCATGCCGGTCTGAAGAATCAGAATTGATCGAAGCCCCACAAAACGAATCTCTGGAGGCAAATTCCAGGATCGCAGATTTGCTTCAAAGAACTGCCCTGAACGACGGGTCCGATGATAATATCATCGATAATGCGAGTTGCCTCGATATCGAATTACCGGTTACTGTCAATGTAAATGGTCTTGATATAATCGTGGACAGCGAGGAAGACCTGGAACTTATCGAAGATATTTTTGACGAATTTGACGATGACATTGACGAATTGGAAATACTATTTCCAATAACCATCGTGCTGGCCGATTTCACCGAAGTGACCATCAACAATTTTGATGAATTGGAAGACCTTGCAGAGGACTGTGCGGGGGAGAATGAAGATGATGACGATATTGAATGTGCTGATATCCAGTACCCGGTCGAGGCCAGTATTTTTGATACTAATGAGGAATTGATTGGAACGATTTCCATCGATGACGACGAAGAACTCTATTTGTTTATTGAAGACCTGGACGACACCGAGATTGTGACGATCGGTTTCCCAATTTCTGTAATGCTTTCCGATGGGACCGTGGTCGAAGCATCGAACCTCGATGATCTTGAAGAAATTTTAGATAATGCAGATGACGATTGCGATGAGGATGATGACAATGATTACAATGATGATGATTGTGAGAATTGTAATACCGAATTACTGACCGATGTGCTGACCAGTTGTGATGATTGGTATGTGGACAAGCTGGAAAGAAATGATATGGATTTGGAAGATGAATATACCGGATTCTTCTTCAGCTTTACAGAGAGCGGAGACATTGAGGTTACCGACGGTGTTGATATTTTCCAGGGTAGCTGGATGAGTGATGGTACCGGAAGCAATATTGTTGTCACGATTAATGTACCGGAGCTCCCCGATTTTAATGATGAGTGGATGTTGCATGAAATCGAACAGGAAGGAGACGATAATCAGGTGGATCTCAGGATCGGTGATGACAGGCTCCGCTTTGAAAGTGACTGTCAATAAGACTAATTGAAAAGGGGGAAGAATTCCTTTCCCCCTTTTAATAACCAAATCCATAAATAATATGATCATGAAAAAGAAAATTCAATATTACTGGTTCGTCATAGCAATATTCGCGCTGACATCCTGTACCTCCGATGACAGCAACTCGGATATGACCGCCAATCTCGATGCACAAATTGAAGAGGTCCAAAACTTGGTAAGCTCAGGCAGCTGGTCGGTTGCAAGTTTTATCGACTCAGGTGTAGACGAGACAGATGATTTCGCCGGCTACACATTTGCCTTTAACCCAGACGGATCACTCCTGGCAGACAATGGCAGCAACCAAATTGAAGGAAGCTGGTCTATTACCGGAGACGATAGTGACGACAGCAGCAGCGACGACAGCATGGATGATGACAGTGATGATATTGATTTCAATATCTTCTTTGCCTCACCAGATCGATTTGCAGAGTTGACGGAAGACTGGGAAATCGTTTCGCGTACCAACAGCCGTATAGAACTGATCCACATCAGTGGTGGCAATGGAGGAACGGATACACTGATTTTAGAGAGGAACTGAGCCTGCTTAGAAGTCTTCTTTGACAAAAATTGCCCCAATTGAGAAGCCTTCGCCCATAAAACCATCCATCAAATGTAAAGAGGTGTTTTACTTGAAAGGAACTGGTTTTACAATGCTGCCCCGATATGATTCGGGGCAGTTTTGTTGTATATTTAATCTATACGATCTTTTTGAATTGCTAAAATGATAAAAGTACCTGACTATCTAGCTCATCTCAATCCTAATCTATTAGATAGCATTCGCCGAACGGCTATATTGAAGGAGTTACCAAAAAATACAGAAATACTAAGGGAGGGCCAGTATATAAAAGTTATACCCCTGGTATTGAAGGGCCTGATAAAGGTCTTTACCAGATATAAGGACAGGGAGCTTTTACTTTACTATATACAACCCAGGGAGAGTTGTATCATGTCTTTTTCCGCATCACTGGGAAACGATCCAAGCAGTATCTATGCTGTGGCCGAAGAAGATACTGAGGCACTATTATTACCTGTCCGTGAAGTCCAGCAATGGATCGTGGATTATCCTGGAATGAATCGTTTGTTTTTTCAACAATATAAACAGAGATACAGCGAACTACTCGATACGATTCACCATGTTATGTTCGATAAAATGGATAAGCGACTATACGACCATTTAAGGACCAAAGCGACAGTTAAAAAGGAAAACCCTATAGCGATCTCACACCAGCAGTTGGCCGATGAACTCGGTACGGTCAGAGAAGTTATCAGCAGGGTGATGAAAAAACTTGAAACTGAAGAGTTGGTTAAGCAACTTAGCAACAGGATAGAAATATTGTAATGGTGACTAAAGTCACTGTATAACCATGTACCGAATTATATTTTAGTACTCAGATATGAGAAAGAAGCTTCTGAAACTCGGGCTGGTATGCTTATTATGCATTGCACTTGTAACGGGAATTGTCTTACTCGCAGAAAAATTCGTAAACTAAAATCTTTTCAAATGAAAAAAAATATGGGTACTACCGATCGGATTCTGAGATTTGTAATTGCTGCAATTATTGGAGTCCTTTATTTCACAGGAACTATATCAGGAACACTGGGAATTGTTTTATTAGTACTGGCGATAGTTTTCGTGCTCACGAGTTTTGTTAGTTTTTGCCCGCTTTACGCTCCTTTCGGACTTTCAACCTGCAGTACTAAAAATAAAGAGTAATACAACTTTTGTATTGCGATTCTAAAGATAGCCATAACGTAGTTTTGATCAGAACCGAAATCTAAAGGCGTGTAAAAACGACACGATCTCCAATCTCTAATCCCCACTGCGCGCGGAGACCGGCATTGATCTCCAATACATAGCGGACGGGCACCCTGGAGGAGATGCCTGTTTCATCCATGGCCCGGGCATGATCCTGATAGCTGGCGATTTTTAGATCATCATCGATAAAAATAATATCGAGGTCAAATTCTGTATTCTTCATATAGAATGAATGCATGGCCACGTCATCGAATATAAATAGCATACCGTGACTTTTATCCATGCCCGAACGATACATGAGTCCGGTACTGGTCTCATATTCTGTGTCGGCGATCTCGATTTCGATCCGGGCGAGAACAGTCTCGGTATCCGATTGGTAGATTGAGAGTTCTCCTTCCTTGCTAAAGGTAATTTTAGGTGTTTCTATAGCCTGCTTAGGGGGAGCCTCTTTACAAGAGCCTATCAAAAATAACACCCCAATAAGCAAAGAGTTTCTGATTATATCACTATTCGACATGGCTCAGGCATTTTTGGTAACAGGCCGCAAAACAAAATATAGCCCGATTATAATAAAGGGGATGCTCAGCCATTGTCCGGTAGACAGTAAACCAAGCGATTCCTCAAAACCACCCTGGCTCTTTTTCACAAATTCGACAAAGAATCGGATCGTCCATAATAAAATTAAAAACAAGCCAAAAAGGAATCCGGGTTTTTGGCCTTTATCGGTTTTCCAATAGAGCCAATAAAGGATCAGGAAAACAAAAATGTAGGCAATTCCCTCGTAGAGTTGTGCCGGGTGCCGGAAAGGGATAGCCTGAAGGTATTCTGAGAATTTTGGATCGATTTCCAGTGCATTATAAGCAGCATCGGCTGTTTTTTCCTGAGTGATCTGGAGGGCTTTGTATGCCGGCATATCATCAGAATCCCTTACAAAACGTGTGGCAAATACAAAGGATTCATCGGTGACCTTGCCGTTGATCTCAGAGTTGAAAAAATTTCCCAGTCGGACCATAAATGCCCCTATAGCAAAAGGGATCACAGCCCGGTCGAGCAGCCATAGCAATTTTAAATCTTTATACTTCCGGGTCAGCAAATACATGCCAACAATAACACCTATAGTCGCACCATGACTCGCCAGGCCGGTAAAACCCGAAAATTCGTAGCCGTTGATAAGCCCGAATAAAGCGCTGCCCGATTTCTCCCGGATCGGCAATAGTATTTCTGCCAGATGGTTTTTATAATAGGCCCAGTCGTAAAAGAAAACATGGCCCAACCGCGCCCCTAACATAGTGGCCAGTACGGTATAGATGAAAAGCGAATCTAACTGCTTTTCGGTCTTTTTTTCCTTTTCAAAAATACGCTTCATCAGATACCAGCCCACGGCAAAAGCGATGATCCAAAGCAGGTTGTAATATTTGATCTGTAATGGCCCCAGGCTGAATAGGGTGTCGTTGGGGTTCCAAGTGATGCCTAGAAAAAACATTGAGTGGATTTAAAGGGTCTAAGATAGTAAAATAGAAAGTGCATTAGAGCAGCGAATGTGATTTATACTAAGGTACGGGGTCATAGCCACTACCGCCCCAGGGATGACAGCTAAAAATCCGTTTGACCGACAGCCAGCCGCCTTTAAAAAGGCCATGTTTTTGAAGAGCCTCTACCGTATAATGCGAACAAGTGGGGGTATACCTGCAACTAGCCGGAAGCAAGGGAGAAATCAATTTTTGATATACCCTGACCAAAAAAACAAAAGGAGCGATCAGAATTTTTTTCATATTCGGTAAATCTTGATCAAATGCGCGTCGATACTGATATGATATGGCCGATCAGGAGATAATAAAACTGGTGCCATCTTTTCCATCCTTTAGTTGGACACCCAATGCCAACAACTGATCCCGGATCTTGTCGGAAGTGGCAAAATCTTTGTTCTGCCGCGCTTCGTTTCTCAAACCTATCAACACATCTACTACACCTGCAAGCAGACTGGAATCGCCTGTGCCATCCTGCTTATTCTCCAGTCCGAGCACATCGAAAACAAAGGCGTGCATAGCCTCGTTTAAGAATTCAAGATCTGCTTGGCTGATCTTTTCCTTGCCCTCGCGGATCTGATTGATATGTTTTACGGCCTCAAACAACTGCGCGATAAGAATAGGGGAGTTGAAATCATCGTTCATCGCATCGTAACAAGATTGTTTCCAGCCTTCGAGGTCAAAATCAGTACTATCTGATACTTCCAGTTTTTTCAGCGTTTCAAAAGCATCCATCAACCGATTATAGCCCTTTTCGGAAGCTTCAAGTGCATCGTTACTCAGATCGAGTATGCTCGTATAATGAGCCTGCATCATAAAGAAACGCACCACTGCTGGTGAAAAAGCCTTGCTGAATATTTTGTTTTCACCGCTGAATATCTCGTTCGGAAGTACATTATTGCCGGTCGATTTTGCCATTTTCTTCCCATTAAGGGTAAGCATGTTGGCATGTAGCCAATATCGTACCGGCGGGACACCATAATGCGCCTCTGCCTGGGCAATCTCACATTCATGATGAGGGAATTTCAGGTCCATTCCGCCTCCATGAATATCGAAGGTCTCGCCCAGATATTTGGTACTCATCGCCGTACATTCGAGATGCCATCCGGGAAAGCCATCGCCCCATGGTGAGGGCCAGCGCATGATATGTTGTGGTTCTGCCCTTTTCCAAAGCGCAAAATCCTGAGGATTTCTTTTTTCACCCTGTGCCGTTAACTCTCTGGTATTGGTGATCATGTCTTCCAGTTTCCTGCCACTGAGTTTGCCGTAGTGATTGTCTTTGTTGAATTTGTTTACATCGAAATATACAGAACCGTTTACTTCATAGGCCAGACCTTTTTCGAGTATATCTTTTATGATCTCGATTTGTTCGATGATATGCCCTGTGGCCGTAGGTTCTATACTGGGAGGAAGAAAGTTAAACTTATCGAGGATCTCATGAAAATCGACCGTATAGCGTTGCACCACTTCCATGGGTTCGATCTGCTCCAATCGGGCTTTCTTCGCTATTTTATCTTCTCCTTCTTCAGCATCGTTCTCCAAATGGCCTGCATCGGTTATATTTCTTACATATCGAACTTTATATCCGAGGTGCTTCAGGTACCTGAAAATCATATCAAAAGACATGAAAGTCCTGCAGTTTCCCAGGTGTACGTTGCTGTAGACCGTAGGGCCACAGACATACATTCCTACATGTCCTTCGTTAAGGGGTTCAAAAACCTCTTTTTTTCCTGAAAGTGAATTGTATACTTGTAAGCGCTGGCTTTTATATAGCTGCATTGCAGACAGAAACGATTAAAAATTGGTATCCAGATTTATGTAGTCGAGAAATTCCCTGCGAACCGCCTCTTCTTTGAATTTACCACCGTATTCTGCAGTAACGGTACTGCTTTCGGTATCGCGGATCCCCCTGGAATTTACGCAGAGATGTTTGGCATCGATCACACAGGCCACATCGTCTGTACCAAGTACATTTTGAAGTTCTTTTACAATCTGAATATTCATGCGCTCCTGCACCTGTGGTCTTTTGGCAAAATAGTCTACAATACGATTCATTTTAGACAATCCTACCACAGTACCATTGGAGATATAAGCGATATGAGCTTTGCCTACTATAGGTAGCATATGATGCTCACAGGTTGAATGGACGGTGATGTTCTTCTCCACCAACATCTCGCCGTATTTGTATTTGTTCTTAAAAGTAGAAGCCTTGGGTTTTCTGCTGGGGCTTAATCCGCCAAAAATCTCGCGGACATACATTTTAGCGACACGATCGGGAGTGCCCTTCAGGCTGTCATCTTCCATATCCAGTCCCAGGGTCAGCATTATTTCACGTACGTTACTCTTGATCCGTTCAATTTTTTCTTCGTCGTCCAGAACAAATGCGTCTTCGCGCAAAGGTGTCTCTCCGGAAGAAGAAACATGGTCGTTACCCATCGCTTCAAATCGTTCTTCCAATGTGCTGTCAAATTTCATCCTTACAGGCATTTACAAAGGCCAAAGATATACATAAAATGGCACTTTATAGCCGGTTTGAGCCATTACACAACATAAATTAGTGTTAAGAGGAGTCCCGCTTTATTTTTATAAAATCCAAATCCTATGTCTTCTCATGAGACCGTTTCGCCATGCACTTTATTTACTGGTATCGCTCTGGTGCTCTTGGTGTTATGGGCAGATTGCCGTTGATTGCAATAATGCGATCCCGATCTGCAACAATACACCCACCAATGGTGGTACTCAAGGTTTTGGTATCGATGATTTTAACGGAGCCATGAGCAGCGGTTGTTTGGAACAAACCCTTTCCGGTGCCATTGAATCCAATTCGGCCTGGTATCGCTTCAGAACGGGAGCTTCCGGTCAGCTTGGATTTAATATAGGTTTCGATACTTCGGAGGACTGGGATTTTGCGCTATACCAGGCGAGCGATTGCAGCAGCCTTGGAGACCCCGTTCGTTGTAATTTCTTCGACAATCAGGACCAGGAAGCATTTATGGGAGTGGGGGAGGATCCAACCGGCAGTTCAACCACGGTGCTTTATGAGGATTGGCTGCAGGTGGAACCCGGTCAGGATTACTACCTCCTTATCAATAATTTCAGCAATACGAATTCGGGATTTTCTATTCAATTCACCGGAAATATCTTTGTGACTAACCCCTTCGATGCACTCGATTGTTCCATAATCAACAATCTGCTGGGACCACCACTGGCTGCATGTGACAATCAGAATGTGGTCCTGGATGCCACTACTGCAGGTGCCCTGAGTTATAACTGGTACCGGGATACCGGGAGCGGATTTCTACTGATCTCAGGGGAGACCAATCCTACGCTTGATGTTTTAATCTCGGCTATGTACCGTGTGCAGGTTGTGACTGCCAGTGGAAATATTATCAGTGATGTACAGGTGGCCTTCAGTGTTGCCCCTACCTCCAATTCAATAAATGATGAAACGCTCTGCTCGGATATCGGGACCTTTGATCTGGCCCAGAAAGATGCCGAGGCCCTCGGTTCCCAGGACCCGGATGAAGTATTGGTCAGCTACCATTCATCTGCGGCTGATGCCATAGCTGGTGTGAATCAGTTACCCCAGCAGTATCCTGTATCTACAGGAACAGAGGACATTTATGTGCGTACTACTTCCAGCTCGAACCCCAATTGTTTTGATGCCTCAGAAAACTTCCGGTTGTTGGTGGTAGAGACGCCGGTTGCCGGATTTCAGACTGAAATTTTTATCTGCGAGGATAGCACGGGGGAGGTCATCGGTGAAACCAGTCCCGATCCGCAGTACACCTACAGCTGGGACACAGGAGAAACCACTTCTTCCCTAACAGTTTCCCAGGCCGGTGTATATACGCTGACCATTACCAATAACCAATCCGGATTGGATTGCAGTAACATTGTGCCCATAACGGTTGTTGTAGGTGAAACCCCTGCCATTGCAGAGGTCATCATCGAAGACTTGCAAGCCGATAATAGGGTGGAAATAGTAGCCGGAGTAGAGGGAAACTTTGAGTACCAGCTCGATAGCGGTCCTTTCCAGGCATCCAATATTTTTACCAATGTAGCACCTGGTGCTCATACGGTAACAATATCAGACCTTGATGGATGTGGTTCGGTTAGCGACAATATCACCGTTGTTGGTTTTCCGAAGTTCTTTACACCCAACGGGGATGGTTCTAACGATTACTGGCATATCATGGGCGTTAACAGCCTTGAAGATCCGATTGTACATGTCTTCGATCGATTTGGCAAATTGATCAAACAACTCGATGAAAACAGTTTGGGATGGGATGGTACTTTTAATGG
>JBDNAQ010000359.1:0-2664 GCA_039768345.1 Flavobacteriaceae bacterium | reverse complement strand
TTTGGCCAGCAGCTTCGAGTACAGCCAGGCCAGATTCCTTCTCTAACCATGAAGCTGCCACAAAGGCCTCCAGTCGTACACGTGGATTATCATCCTTAGCCGCAGTCATTAAAAGTTCTGCCTGGTCAGGTATTTGATGACCGGAATATCTCAAAACCCTCACTGCAGCAGCCCTGGCCCTGTAATCCTCTGCATTTAGAAGTTGCCTTAAAAGATCATCATCAATTTGGTTTAGCCCCCAACTTACCCATAAGGCCTCCAATACATGATGTTCGTATCTTTCATCATAGCTGTCCAAACTATTGACCCATTCCCGCAACTTATTCAGCACCTCAGATTTCTCCCTTGAACGCAACTCTCTTTTTGTACGATATCTTGAACGGTATTCGGGAAGTTTCAAATTATCCAGTAGTTCATCAATGCTTGCATCAAAAATCTTTGCCGGCTCTACCAGGGGCCTGGATGGATAAGTAATCCTATATATTCTACCATGAACATGATCACGCAATGGATCACGTGCATTGTGCTGCATATGCCCAACCAGCACGTTATGCCAATCTATTAAATATAATGACCCATCAGGAGCAAACTCCATATCTACCGGGCGAAAATTAGTATCATCTGCTGTCACCAAATCCAGCCTATGTTCGCTAATATATCCAGCTGATTCAGGATCGTCTTTCATAGTGTGCTGTTTGGTTCCCAGGAATCCGATAGTGTTATTGATAATCAAATCACCCTGCACCTCATCCGGAAAATGCCTGCTCGAAATAAATTCCAATCCTGAAGTAGGACGAACCCGGTGTTCTTCCTGAATCAGGTTTGAAGGTAAAGGGGAAGCCTGACCATATCTTGGTTTAATAGTTCCGGGCATCATCCAGGTAACATCCGGGCCGGAAGTATGCGCAAAGAAATTTTGACCCCATTCATCAAAAGCAATACCCCAGGGGTTAGGAATTGGCAATTGTGCAGTCCGCTCCAGGTAGTGCCTTTGTGGACTGTATCGATAAAATCCACCATTGGTAGCACGTACCGGACCATATGCCGTTTCTACATTAGTATGCAAAAATACACCTTCTCCCATATAGATAGCTCCTGATGGATCTGCTGTAAACGCACTGGTTGTATGGTGCGTATCGTGGTCATCAAATCCGCTTAAAATAATTTCTTTCACATCTGCCTCGTCGTCGCCATCTGTATCTTTTAACAAAACCAGGTTGGTACCCTGGGATATATAAACGCCTTCAGGAGCAAATTCAAAACCAATTGTCAGGTGTAGTCCATCCGCAAAGGTGGTTTGCTTATCGGCTTTGCCATCATTATCTGTATCTTCTAAAATTAGCAGTTTATCATTAGGTTTACTATCACCCGGTCTGTAATGGGGATAGCTGGGCATTACCCCTACCCAAAGTCTTCCCCGGTTATCAAAGGATAGCTGTACAGGATTAGCGAGGTCAGCAAATTCCTTTTCAGAAGCAAATAATTCCAATTTATAACCCTTGGCAACTTTGATCTTGTCTAACGCATCTTTTCCATACAAATAACCTGCCTCAACATCACCCTGACCAGGATCATAATTAGTTTCCACAGGTGGAAGTTTTTTAGTTTTGGCGTCGGCTGCTTCTACATCTGTCTTTTTACCTTTTACAGCAGCCCAAATTGCGGAATCGCGAATGGCGGTCATTTCGCGTATTTTTTCTATTTCAAAGGGGTAGTTATCGGGTCCAAAAGGATCATAGCGCCTACCAAAGGCATGTACACCATTGGGCATTTTATAATCGTTGTGCCAATACCAGTTTTTATCAACAACGGCTTCATGTACCAAATTACGATTCTCCTCAGCCTTGCTTTTGTTTTTTCCAAATATTTGGTCACTCAGTAACTTCGCAAACTTTTGATAGCCCAAATCGTTTAATTGAAATCCGTCTGAAGTAAGTTCTTCAGTTCCCTTTCTAAACCATTCATTACTTGGGTTAAAAGCATCTACAAATAACACACTATCTGCCGTCGCTATTTCCCTCATTGCTTCGGCGTATAAAGACAAATTCCTATTCTCTTTCACACCATCGGGCAGGTCTTTTTGAGCAGATAAGTCTGCAAAAGCTATTGGAGAAACAAGCGCTAACTGAGGTGGTTCTGTACCATTGTACTTTTGTCTCCTGGTATGCTGAATAAAAGCTTGCAATTCGGCTTTGTAATTCTCCAGACCCTCTTTGCCCTGAAAGGATTCGTTATATCCAAAAAATGCTATGATAATATCTGCCTTAAGTCTGCTTAACCATTCATCGGGCGTTTCAAAATGTCCGATGCTTCCTGATTTCTGGGCATATTCAGTCTGGTATTTTTCAGCGCCAGGAAATGCCCAGGGTGAATTTCGTGCCGAGTGGGGCCTGAATCCGGGAGTGTTACCACCATCACACATATTACGAATGAACAGTAAACTATCCGGGTAGCGCAACTGCATTTCGGTTTCAAAGTGACCAAAATTCATCATCCGTGATCCCAGATTATTACCGATAAATACAATGTGATCCCCTTTATGAAGCATCAGGGAATTGTCTTTTTTCTTACAGGAGCCCACAATTAGTGCTAAAATGAGCATTAAATACAGTTCTCTGATACCCATTTTTTTCTTATTCCTCATATTTGTATTGAATAATAAAT
>JBDNAQ010000358.1:0-5055 GCA_039768345.1 Flavobacteriaceae bacterium | reverse complement strand
ACTATAAATATGGCCCCGGCAGACTTGCGCAAGGAAGGTTCTGCCTACGACCTGCCTTTGGCTATGGGAATATTGTCGGCGTCGGGCCAGGTCTCCACAAATGAGATTGAAGACTATCTGATTATGGGTGAACTATCGCTTGATGGCAGTCTTCATCCTATTCGTGGGGCGCTGCCTATTGCGATAAAGGCTAAAGAAGAAGGTTTTAGGGGATTTATTCTCCCTATGACAAATGCCGAAGAAGCAGCCATAGTAGAAGGCCTCGAAGTTTATGGGGCTTCGAATATCAGCGAGGTAATCGATCATTTCAGCCAACGTAAGCAGCTAAGCGTATTCCCATCGACATCCGCCGATGATTTTTATAAAAAAAGCGTTTTTCCAAACTATGATTATGACGATGTAAAAGGCCAGGAGAGTGTGAAGCGATGCATGGAAATAGCAGCTGCAGGTGGACACAACATTTTACTGATAGGTCCGCCTGGTGCCGGGAAAACTATGCTTGCCAAGCGATTACCATCTATTCTTCCGCCAATGACGATCAAAGAAGCCCTGGAAACTACCAAAATACATTCTGTGGTTGGAAAACTAAAACATAGCGGACTCATGAATCAGCGTCCTTTTCGCAACCCTCATCATACCATTTCTGATGTGGCCCTGGTTGGAGGCGGAAGTTATCCACAACCCGGTGAAATATCACTCTCGCATAATGGCGTGCTTTTTCTGGACGAGTTACCCGAGTTTAAGCGCAGTGTGCTTGAAGTGATGCGCCAGCCTCTGGAAGACCGGGAAGTAACTATTTCACGGGCTAAATTTACCATTACTTATCCCTGTAGTTTTATGCTGGTGGCCAGTATGAATCCAAGTCCGTCAGGATATTTTAACGACCAGGATGCACCCAGGCGATCCACGGCTGCTGAAATGCAGCGATATCTTGGAAGACTTTCCGGGCCATTGCTCGATCGGATCGATATTCATATCGAGGTAACACCGGTACCATTCGAAAAACTTTCAGATCATCGCAAAGGTGAGCCCAGTGCTGAGATCCGCAGCAGGGTTACCCGGGCCAGGGCATTACAAACCCTGCGTTTTCACCAATCGGAAAATATTCACCACAACGCACAGATGAATAGTCGGCAGATCCGGGAATTCTGCCAGCTCGATGATGCTTCTTTAAGACTGATAAAAAGGGCCATGGACCGACTACAGCTATCTGCGCGGGCCTATGATCGAATTTTAAAAGTGGCAAGAACGATCGCAGACCTTGCCACAAGTGAACATCTCAAAGAGCATCATATAGCTGAAGCTATTCAATACCGGAGTCTAGACCGTGAAGGCTGGCTTGGATGAGTGGAAACTAATAATTTTAGTATAACCCAACCCTGGCGCGCCTATCATCCTCGTACCATTTGTAGTCAGCATAGTATGTAGAGAATATTTTTTTAAAGCAAGAAAATAATTAAAATATAATGGCCGAAAAGGAAAAGGCAATTATAGCAACAACAAAATCATAGTACTATGGAGGGAAAAGTAATTAAACGAAGAATTAGGTCTAAGGTTTAAAGTCTATTTATATTTTTTAACTCTTTCGTCTTCTATTTTTCCACTCCAATTTAATCCGAAGGCAAAATCATAGGTATTACCGTCTGCATCGGTATACGGTTTCATGTCCCTTGGCACATCCTCAAACTGCGCTTCAACGGTCAACATATCCGCAGGCATTTGAAAAGGCAATAGGGCAGAAGGTTCTGCCTCACCGCTGATGATTTCCATTAAAGCTTGGTCTTGAACGCCCATATGAACCAATATTGAGGAAGCACTTCCTTCAATCTCAGAAAACACCATGGGTTTGGACACCTTAACTGAAACAATTACGGGCTTATCGCCCATTTGGGCTTTAGTGTGGTTCACCAATTGCATATCGGACTTGTTAATAGTCGTTACTGATTTTCCCTTATAGGTTCTATTTGTAAAATCTTCTAAAGGGCTACCACCTGCCAAACTTACTTCTCTGGCCGTAGTTGCGGTATATGGTCCATACTGCAGATTTATTGGCACATAACCGTTACCTCCTTTTTCCAGATCGGATTCGTCGTAACCAACACCTCCTTGTGGGCTCTCTATACCCACCAAAGCAAAATCTGCTTCTTCTGCAGTATCTACAATATCAAAATACCTGGCAACTAATTTCATATTAAAAGCATCTACTGTTTTTGATTCTGTAGTAATACCCCACCAGTTGATTGTTGGAGCAATAAAACGTTGTGGTACGTAAATCTTTTGTTTCTTTTTCACAGGAAGGGTCTTATTGCTGTTCTTTAGTAATACAACAGACTTCAATTGCGCATCGAACCCAGCTTTCATGAAATCACGATTTCCTACAATACTTTTTGTTTCCTCAACATCTAGATAAGGGTTCTCAAAAAGACCCACTCTAAAAATATTGGTCAACAAGCGAACAGCAGATTCTTCAAAACGGGCACGCATGGCTTCTTCACCCAGTTCTGCAACCCCTAATTTATAGGCATCCAAAACCGGAGCCATATCATTATTACCACCAAATTGGTCCATTCCCGCATCAATAGCTTTGTAATGACGCTCTACTACCGATAAATGTTCAACACCAAAAGGTTTGCCTTCAAATCTGGATATTGAAGTCATATCACTGGTAATACCCCAATCGGTACACAAGACACCTTTATAATCGTATTTACCTCTCAAGACATCGGTGATCAAATATTTGTTAAACCCATTAGCAACTTTCTCTCCTTCTCCTGTAGAAATGGTATAGTAGGGCATAACGGCAGAAGCCATTTTTGTTGGTCCGTCCAATTTAAAAGCTCCCTCTGCAAAAGGTTTCATATGTTCCTTGATATTCTTACCGGGATATACGGCATAGGCACCGTAGCCAAAATGACCATCACGACCTCCTTCTTCAGGACCACCACCAGGCCAATGTTTAACCATGGTATTGACACTCTCCATTCCCCAATCCCCACCATCAGAAGATTGAAAACCATCTATATAGGCTCTAGCTAAATCTGCAACCAAATCCGGGTCTTCACCCATTGTACCGTCAAAACGGCGCCAACGTGGTTCTGAAGCCAAATCTATTTGCGGAGATAAGGCTGTGGCAATCCCCAAAGCACGATATTCTTTGGATGCGATTTCGCCAAATTGTTTCATCAATAAAGGATCAAAGGAAGCTGCAATACCTAAAGTACCTGGCCACATTGAAATTTCTCCACCGGCCCCTGCGTTAAATTCTGCATATGAATCGTTGCCATGACGTGGGTCTGAACTGGTATTCACGGGTATACCCAAATACAGACCTTCTGCATAGGCCTGAGCATTATTGTTCCATTGTGCAGCAACGGCGGGACTCTCAACTGAGGTAATCAGTACATGACGTAGGTGGTCATCGGTTAAAAATTTCTTTTGCTCGTCTGAAAGGTCACTTGCTTTGGCTCCACTGTCTGCAAAGGATTTTCCACCATAACTTGATGCACCCCAACCACGAGTAGCACCTGGCAGGGATTGATGCGAACTATAAAGCATAAGTCCTGAGATATCTTTAAGACTCATCAATTGCGCCAAGTTTGTCGCGCGTTCCTTTACAGGCAAACGCCAATCCTCGTAGGCGTCCAATGTTCCGTTTTTATTTAAATCTTTAAAGGCGTATCTATCAACTGTCAATATTTTGACCCCGGATTCAGGGTTATAGCCCAAAGTACTACCGTCATCATTTGAAACTATCACATAGCCGTCTTTTTCTACTGAAGTAAATTTTTCACCACAACTACTTAAGAGTGATGAAATGATTATAACGGATAGTTGGGAATATGATTTTTTGAATCGCATGGGTTTATGATTTACTTATTTAATCAATTTTTTTAATTCGTCACTGAATTGTGATTCATTTGACAATTTGCCAAAATATGAATCATTCACCCTGTAGATTATTTCAATAGCCTGCTGAAGCGTATGAATTCCTTTCCTGGTCAATGAAACGCATTTTGCCCTTGTGTCAGTTTCGTGCTCCTTACGTTCTACCAATTCATTTTTTTGTAGTGTCCGAAGTATTTTTGAAACCATCATACTGTCAGTACTGCTTTGAACGGCAATTTCTTTTTGGGTTACACTTTTTGAACTTTTTAAAAGCCAACCCAATGCTATCATAATGACGAATTGTGTATGGGTTAGATGAATTTCGTCCAATGCTCTGTTCATTTGTCTTTGCCATAGCATGGTCGCTTGCCAAAGTAAATACCCTGAATCTTCTTCGGGATTTTCGTAATGAAAATTAATTTTATTGGCCATTGGCTGTTGTATTCAATATTATGCCAGCAAAGCTATTGGTGTTACCAAGTGGTTTCCTATAAATTATAGCCGCAAATATAATATACGCGACTATTAAATAATAATATCTTAAACTTTTTCGTTGCAGATATCTATACGGCGAAATAGATAAGCCCTGAAACAGATAAAATTTTACCCTATATAGAGCTAGAAAACATTCTTATTTGAGTCTTTTAAGAGTATTAATCTATCCAGAGTCCGCTTTAAATTCGAATAGATATTTACCAACACCTTTTACTTAAGTATTTCCAGTCACCATAGGATAGGAGTTAAGTAAACTTTCAACTTCAACAAATTGAACTAATAAAAAATATTTTCAAATCATTGTCCCATAAAATGCCATGAACCGACTACAGCTTTCTGCGCGGGCCTATGATCGCATTTTAAAAGCGGCAAAAACGATCGCCGACCATGCCACAAGTGAAGATCTCAAAGAGCATCATATAGCTGAAGCTATTCAATACCGGAGTTTGGATAGGGAAGGGTAGATGGGGTAAGTAAAACTACTTATATTCTTTAATCCCTCAGTTTGTTAGTCAAAGATCAGGCTGTTTCTATTTTTGATACATCACCCAAATTCAGTTCCTTAATACTGATCTGACGCATTTCCACCTTTCTGATCTTACCGGTAACCGTCATTGGAAAATGATCGGTAAACTTGAAATACTTAGGTATCTTAAAATGTGCGATCTTGCCTTT
>JBDNAQ010000357.1:0-12270 GCA_039768345.1 Flavobacteriaceae bacterium | reverse complement strand
CTCCAAGAACCATTGCTGCCGCCATGTCGAATGGGATCCAACCTTCGGCCGTCATCACCAGGGTAAGGGCCATGGTAGCACTCGATGATTGGATTACCACCGTGAGTAGTGTCCCTATGAACAGAAAGAGTAAGACCGACCAAAAACCGGCATCCGTATAGTTTTGAAGGAACTCCAATATCCCGGGATGCTCATTGATGTCGGGCATGGCTTCTTTCAAAAATTGAAGGCCGATAAAAAGCAACGCAAATCCTATTATAAACTCGCCCTGGTATTTCAGCCTTTCCTTTTTGGCAAAGGTCATCAGCAGACCCATGCCTACCAACGGCAATGCAATTGAACTCATGCTTACCTTAAATCCGAGAATAGCGATCAACCAGGCGGTAACGGTGGTGCCGATATTTGCCCCCATGATTACACTGATCGCTTCCGGAAGAGTAAGTAATGATGCATTGGAGAAACTAACCACCATCAAAGTCGTGGCCGAAGAGGATTGGATGACCGAAGTGATCAGGAATCCGGTAAAGATCCCCAGAAACTTGTTCGAAGTCATCGTGGCCAGTATCGAACGCATCCTGTTTCCGGCAAGACGTAAAAGGGCATCACTCATAAAAGACATTCCGAAAAGAAATAGCCCTAACGCCCCGATTAATTGTAAAAAATCTGTAATTCCGTAAGTCATTATACCACCGGTCCAGTACTCCTTCGAATATATGCAATGTTAAGTTAATGTAAAGAATGAAAATGTAAATTCTTTACCAAACCAACGAACAGAGCCTTGTCTGATCGGAAAAGGTGAGCCAAACGTAAGCTGATCAAGATCATATGGTTAGAGGAATCCATTTCCTACATTTATGTAATTCAAATTCTTAAATCGAAAAAATTATCATTAACTAAATCCGGTATTATGAAAAAATTTATAGTTGGTTTGTTAGTTCTTGGCCTCACCAGTCAGGCTTTTGCCCAGATCACTGAGGTAGAACAATTATCAGAAGTAGTTGTGACGGCTGTCAACTACAAATATCTGAATGCTATGGACAACACGGAAGCAGCTATCCCTGTCCAGATGCTGGAACGTAAAGCCGCCGCCTTTAATGTACAGGAGCAGGATTATTACGTAGATGATTATGATTATTATACTGTTCAGTTCTTTATCCCTGACGGTAAGATCGTTGCGGTTTATGATGCAGACGGTAAAATCATGAGGACTATCGAGAAATTTAAGGACATTAAACTTCCCAGGGCGGTAAACAAAGCACTTACCGAACGATTCCCTAATTGGGAATTAGTAAGTGATGTTTATAGGGTTACCTATTCCGAATCCAAGGGAGCCACAAAAACCTATAAACTAAAACTACAAAATGGTGATAAAACCATGAGGGTTAAAATGTCTGATGAAGGAGAATTCCTGTAAGTGGTAAATTAGGTTTTTAACCGAGCTGATCATAATAAAATTGGGCGTCGTTTTGCTAAAATGACGCCCTTTTTTAGTGTCACCATCTCAGTGGAATAACGAGCTAATACTTTATCAGCTCATTAGAACATTCACTTCTTGAAGGCCGTAGAATTTAACTAATAATTAAGGGGCTGAACTGACCTTAATCATAGGACAATCGGACCCTTAAAATTAGCTTTGTGAGCGAAATTTAAGCCCTGATTCAATTTGTAAATTCTAATTCTAAATATCATGAAAAAGCTTATTCTAGGTTTATTCATTTTTGGACTAACCACCCAAGTCTTCGCCCAGATTAACCAGGTGGAACAATTATCTGAAGTGGTGGTAACCGCTGTCAATTACAAGTACCTCAATCAGATTGACAACAAGGATGCGGCAATACCTGTAAAGGTTTTGGAACGCAAAGCCGCAGCCTACAATCTTCAGGCTCAGGATTTTTATCAGGACGACTTTGATTTCTATACGGTCTCCTTTTACATCCCCGATGGCAAGCTGGTAGCCGTTTACGATCCTGATGGAAAAATCTTAAGGACGATTGAGAAATTTGATAACATAAGATTACCCGAAGCTGTGAGAGTATCCCTGGCAAGCCGTTTCCCAAACTGGGAACCGGTGAAGGATATATACCGGGTTACCTACAAGGAAAATCGTGGTGCCAAGAAAGTATACAAGCTCAAGCTTAAAAATGGCGACAAAACCATGCGAGTAAAGATGAATGAAGATGGAGATTACCTGTAGTCATTTTTACGGCTTCCAGGATCTTATGATCAGAGAAACCCTGTTGCTTCGGTAACAGGGTTTTTTTACGCTTATCGGTAAAAGTTCATTTCGTCCATATATTTCCAGACTGGGTCGGGGAGCATGGGGCGTATGTTCTTTCCTTCCTGATGCTGTTTTCTGATAAAAGTTGAGGAGATCTCCATGATCGGTGCCTCGGTCAGGTGAATGTTTTTATGTGATATTAAATCCGATTCCCGGCCTGGACCACTAACCCTGGGATAAACGTATATCCCGTAGTTCTCAAGGATGGTTTCATAGTTTTTCCATTTATGAAAACTCATTAGATTATCTGCCCCCATTATCAATGCAAACCTAAATTCCTGATCATACATTTCCTCCAGTTTCAACAGCGTATGAATGGTATAGTTGGGTTGTGGCATGTCGAACTCTACCGTGCTGACCTTGAGTTTGGGATAATCTCTTATCGCTTCGAATACCATTTGATACCGATGGTTGTTGTCTAGAAGGGTTTGCTTGGTCTTAAACGGACTTTTTGGAGTAACTACAAACCATACCTCATCTAAGCCGGTAAATTCTACCATATGATTGGCGATTACCAGATGGCCAACATGAATGGGGTTAAAGGTTCCAAAAAAAAGACCGGCCTTTTTCAATTGCAGAATGTGGTTTTGATTATAACCATAGAATCTGTTTTAATCTTATTCTTCCTCAGCTTGATAATTATCATGGGCCGCGCCCACATAATCGGCTACCAGCCGATGGGCCTCCTGTAAGGCTGCATCGAGTTCGAAATTCTTTATGATCTTGTCGAACTGCGGTGCCGTCGCCATCTCAACAGAAGCCTTGGCTATGCGCATATTGATCTTATCATCGCTCTCTGTGCTCCTTTTTTTAAGCCGTATCTTGAGTTCATCCACACTTGGGGGTTTAACGAAAACAGCGAGCGTATGATCGGGATATTTGCGTTTGATTCGCAGCCCACCGGCTACATCAATATCAAAAATTACATTTTTCCCTTCACTCCATAATCGTTCCACCTCGCTCATAAGTGTACCATAAAAATTGTCGCGATACACTTCCTCCCACTCCAGAAAATTGCCCTCTTTGATATTTTTTTTGAATTCTGATATCGACATAAAATAGTAGTGCTCTCCATGTTTTTCTTTGCCTCTGCGGGGTCTGGAGGTGGCCGATACTGAAAAGGCCAGATTCAACTCAGGTTGATCCAGGAGGTAACGAACAATGGTAGTTTTTCCGCTGCCGGAGGGCGCCGAAAATATGATGAGCTTGCCCTCTTTCATCAGAGTACATTTAACATTTGTTCCTTTACTTTCTCCAGAGAATCTTTCATCTGTACAACCAGTTGCTGCATGGGTGCGTAATTTGCTTTACTGCCTATTGTATTGATCTCCCTGCCGATCTCCTGTGAAATAAATCCCAGTTTCTTTCCATTAGACTGTGCAGACCTCATGGTTTCAGTAAAATAACTAAGATGATTCTGCAACCGGAGTTTTTCTTCGGTAATATCGTATTTCTCAAGATAATACATCAATTCCTGTTCAAATCTGTTTTCATCGATCTCGGTTTTCAAATCTTCCGCCGCTTTCTGCAAACGGGGGCGTATACTCCCAAGCCGCTCCGGATCCATTTCTTTAACACGATCCAATAAATTTGTCATTTCATCCATTCGCTCTGCGAATTCTTTTTCCAAAACCTCGCCTTCTTCATTTCGATAAGAATTCAGTTTATCGATAGCATTCCGCAGTGCTTCCAAAATTGCCTCATAGTCCTTCACGTCGATCTCATCCCGACCGGTTTTCATCGCATCTGGCAATCGAAGCGCCATTTCGAGCAAATGCACTTCTTCGCCCTTCGCTATGGCCCCTAATTGCTTCATATACTGCTTTACCACACCTTCATTGACTTCGGTGCTCGTCTCATCACCGGTAATCTCCACATAGAGTCCGAAATCAATTTTCCCGCGTTTTAAAGCTTCAGCGATGATCCTCCTCAGTTCAAGTTCTTTTTCTCGGTAAAGCGAGGGCATTCTAACATTAATATCAAGGCTTTTGCTGTTGAGCGACTTTAATTCAACGGTAATTTTCTTTGTCGGAAGCTGAACTACATGCTTCCCGAATCCTGTCATGGATTGGATCATATTTTCTGTTTGCTTGTTTTAGGTCTGGGTTTTCCTCAATTCATATTATTACAGTTCCCGCACCCATATGTTGCGATAACTCACCCGGCTGTCGTCTTTGTGGTCTTGTAATTTTAAAGGTCCCTTACCATGGCTGGGGTTTTTGGGCCAGCCAATATACTCTGTTGTCCCTTTGATTTCCACATGATCTTGTATCAGGATACCATTATGGAGCACTGTTATGGTACCGGATTTGATCTTTTGCCCCTTCTCATTAAACTCGGGGGCGTGGTATATTATGTCGTACGAATTCCAGTCCCCGCTGGGTACCGAGGCCATAGCCAAAGGGATATGCTGCTTATAAACAGTCCCCACCTGTCCGTTCACATAAGTATCATTGTCATTATTGTCGAGTATCTGTACTTCGTACAATCCGGAGAGAAAAATGCCACTATTAGCTCTATTCTGCCCATCCCCGCGTACTTCTTCGGGAGATTTCCATTCTATATGGAGCTGAATACTCCCAAAATGTTGCCTGGTTTCGATATCCCCTGCCTGATCCTTTACCGTCATAGTCCCATTTTTGTTCAAATACCAATCGGCCGCGGTACTGTCTTCAGAACTCATCCAAGCGTCCAGGCTACTTCCGTTAAAGAGCATAATCGCATCGCTGGGAACGCCATTTTCGCTAAGTGGTACAACTCTGGGAGGTACAGGTTCATATATCTCTGTGGCTTCCGGGACCTCAGGGGCTTCTCCCTGATACTCTTCATGAATGATCACATTATCATCGATAATGCTTTCCTGCTGAGTTTTGGTTCCATCAGGTTTGCATGAGATCACAAGGCTAAGCCCAATCAAAAAAATGGCGAATTTCATATTAAAGCTCCTTGATTTTGATATTTCGGTAACCGATACTAATCTTTTCGCCATGATCCTGAAGGGCAATCTTGCCTGTAGAATATTTGCCAAAATCAGGCCAATCAACAAATTTGGACTTTGCTACCATGGTCTTCCAATCGTCTCCATTTACGGGAAATTCCACAATTTTTTCCCCGTTTAAAACCACACTTCCATAATTAGATCTATGGTCGATAGTAATCACACAGCTATTCCATTCACCTATAGGTTTTACTACATCTTTCGATGGTGCGACCATATCGTAAAGTGAACCTGCCTGATGGGTCGTGCCATTTTTCGCATCCGGGTGATTTATATTGTCCAAAACCTGTATTTCAGGCCCGGTATAATATGGTTCAATATATTTTGGATCTTCAACCACACCCCACATGATACCGCTATTGGCACCTTTAGACACCATCCATTCCAGAGATAGTATAAAACTATTGTATTCCCGATCCGTCACAAGGTTAAAACGCTCACCATCTTTTCTGACATCTTCAGGGTGCAGGATCATAGCCCCGTCTTCCAGCTTCCAGGCAGAAGGGATTTTTTTGCCGGGATATACATGCCAACCATCAAAAGAGCTGCCATCAAATAATATTGTCCATTCATCCTGTTCCTTCTCCGAACTCATGTCTTCATTAATAGATTCGGTTTGTACCACAGTTTTTAAATCGTGCTTTTTCTCTTTGCAATTCACCAGCAAAGTGGCAACGAATCCAAGCAATATCAATTTTTTCATTTTGCTACAATTTTAGGAGCCCAGTATTTTTTTTAACATTTCCCGGTCGATATCCCCACCCGCAAAATCATCAAATGTCTTCTCCGTGGCCTCGATAATATGATCCTGGATAAATACCGCTCCCTCGCGAGCGCCTTGTTCCGGACTTTTAATACAGCATTCCCACTCCATCACGGCCCACACATCGCATCCGTATTGGGTCAGTTTCGAAAAGATCGTCTTAAAATCTATCTGACCATCACCCAGGGAACGATATCTCCCTGCCCGGTCACCCCAGTCGTTATACCCCCCGAAAGCACCTTTTTTTCCGGTGGGATTAAACTCGGAGTCCTTAACATGAAAAGACTTAATAAATTCGTGGTAGTGGTCTATATAGGTGATATAATCGAGTTGCTGAAGCACAAAATGACTGGGGTCGTAAAGGATATTCACGCGCTTGTGATTCCCGGTTGCCTTCAGAAACCGCTCAAAAGTATCCCCGTCGTGGAGATCTTCTCCCGGGTGTATTTCATAGCAGAGATCAACCCCCTCATCATCGCAATGATCCAGGATAGGCTTCCAACGCCTGGCTAATTCTTCGAAGCCCATTTCTACCAGGCCCGGAGGACGTTGGGGCCAGGGATGCCAGGTATGCCAAAGCAAGGCCCCTGAAAAGGTAGCATGTGCTGATATTCCCAATCTCCTGCTGGCTGTCGCCGCTTTTTTCACCACATCGACCGCCCATTCGGTCCGGGCCTTTGGATTATTCTTTACAGCATCGGGTGCAAAATTGTCGAACATCAGATCATAAGCAGGATGAACAGCCACCAATTGTCCCTGAAGATGCGTGGAAAGCTCGGTGATTTCCAATCCGTAAGCGTTGATTTTGCCTTTGAGTTCATCGCAGTATGTCTGACTTTCGGCTGCTTTATCCAGGTCGATTAGAAATTTTTCCCAGGTAGGAATCTGGATCCCTTTATATCCCAGATCGGCAGCCCACTGACACATTCCATCCAGGGTGTTAAATGGCGGCTGATTGTCGACAAACTGAGCCAGAAAGACAGCAGGACCTTTTATTGTTCTCATCATTTTGTTCGCTTCGATTAAGGTTTAACGGATTGGTTGGTTTTCATAATTAAGCCCTATATTTAAGCAGGCATATCGAAATGTATCATTCATTCGGTAAGTGATAAATATAGGAAATAGAAAAGAAATAATGACGAATACTTATGGCTAAGGACAAGAGTTGGCAAAGGTCTGTCTTTTGGAGTTGAAAAATTCAGGATAACTACTGTCTTGCCGCTGGTCGTAAGAATGATCAACAAACGTCATAATCGAAATTTCATAGTGTAAATGAAGAATGCTTCCGCCAGAGATTTATGGGGTGATTTTCTAGATTCACATCTGGAATACGCGTTTGTAGATGAGCCAAGAGTTACGCATTTCTGCGATAATGAAAAAGAAGCCAATAATTGTTTGAAGTTGGTTTTAAAAGGCTCTAAGCGTGCTACCTCGCATTCCTTGCTGGGTCTTCAACTCAGAGAGGAGCGACTTCCCAAAATTGGCGATTTTACCATCATTACAGACTGGAAAGGCAATGCGCGATGCATTGTCCGCACCGTAGCTGTAAGATTAAAACCCTTTTTCAGTATTCGCGAGTCTTATGCTAAAATTGAAGGTGAAGGCGATAAGTCGCTGTCCTATTGGAAAAAGACGCACTGGGATTATTATACTCGGGAGCTGGAGGCTTTAGGCCGCCAGCCGGCAGACAGTATGATCGTTGTCTGTGAGATCTTCGAAAAAGTATATCAGAAATAGGCCGATACCCTTCCTTATTCCAAATCGATCCAAATATTCCCTCCTTTGTGGGAGTTCACAGTGGCTTCGATAAAATTCATTCCCCTTACTCCGTCGATTATAGTCGGGAATTCACCATTGTTGTATTTCTCACCGCGTATGGCCCGGGCTGCACCCAAATAAATATTTGCCATCGAATCGAAAATCCCCTCCGGGTGACCGGGCGGTAGTTTTGTTCCTGCCAAAGACAATTCGCTATTGTATGAATGACCGGGTTTTAGAACTTTTAGTGCCTCTGTATCGCTGGTCAAATAAAGGTGGTTCGGATTTTCTTGTTCCCAACGAAAACCGGCTTTTTCACCATAGATGTTGATCGTCAGTGCATTTTCTTCTCCTGTGGCAACCTGACTGCTGCGGATCAATCCTTTGATATGATCTCCCATCCGGATCAAAACCGTGCCGTCTACATCCATCTGGTTGTCATCGTAGAGATAGTTGAAGTCACAAAGGACAGAATTAATTGTCAACCCGGTGGTATACTCTATCAGGTTAAATGCATGGACCCCAATATCGCCCATACACGAACTGATGCCTGCTTTTTTTGGATCCAGGCGCCAAACAGTTTTGCGAACCTCAGGATCATGGATTACAGGGTTAATCCAACCCTGGTAATAACTAGCGTCTACTTTGTGGATTTTGCCGAGGGCTCCAGCTTTGATCATCTCCCTCATCTGCCTTACCATTGGGTATCCGGTATAGGTATGGGTCAGGGCAAATACAGTTCCTGCTTTCTGATGAGCTTGTTGAAGAATCTTGGCCTCCTCCAAAGTGGTTGTCATCGGCTTTTCACAAATCACATGAAATCCGTTGTCGAGTAATTTCTTAGCCATGGGGAAGTGCAGGAAATTGGGTGTCTGTATAGAGCAGACCTGTACCCGATCCTCTGGAGGTAATTTCATCTCCTCTTCGACCATTGTATCAAAATCCCGATAGATCCTATTGGTAGGTACATCGATTTCCCTGGCAAATGCCATATTCTGTTCGAAATCCGGATTAAATACAGCCGCAACTATCTGGTAATTGTCGTTAATATGAGAAGCTACCCGGTGCAATACCCCTATGAGCGAATCGCCTCCGCCCCCTAAAATTCCAAGTCTTATTTTCTTTGGCATATGTTTTATTCTTGAGTCTGTTTTACTTTTCGTTTTTTCATGTAGATATTGAGGCCGATAAAGGCGATAATCAAAATAACAGGGAGTATAGACATCGTCCTCAATGCCTCCACCGCACTTGCATCGTCCATAAGCCGACCCATTATAGGCAATACAATTGAAACAGAAAGCATTCCTGCTCCTCCCATAATACTCAATCCAAGTGCCCCGGTTTCTGGCAGATATTCCGCAACAAAACTCAACATCGTAGGCCAGAAAAACGTTACACCAACTGCAAATACTGCGGCGGCTGCAAAGGTCATCGTACCACTAGTGAGTGTCAGGAGCCACAGGCCAATAAAGGCAAAAATGGCCGAGAATAAAAGCATTCCTGCAGGTTGAAGTTTGTGAACTACCTTGCCGGCAAATGCCCTGCCCGTAGCCATGATCCCGTTGATAAAAGCCAAAACCAAAAGCGGTGCTGCAACTGATTCTTTTAGCAGGGATTCGATCCGCTGGGTTGTTCCTAGTTCTGTAGCCGCCGTAAGCAACATACACACTACCATAAAGAGGAAAAGTGGTTTACCTAAACTTTTTACCATTTTACCTCCGCTTACCCCCATTTTAACTCTTTCCGTTAAAGGGAACTGCTGGCCGAAGAACATTAGGGCATAGGCGATTAATGGTACATATAGAACACCTACCATGATTTGCCAGCTTAATCCCATGACATCCATCACCAACCATCCTACGATTGAACCGATGACGATACCTCCCGGGAACCAAATATGAAACCGATTCAGCATTTTGGTTTTATTGTCGCTATACATGGATGCGATCATCGGGTTCAGGGCAGCTTCTACCATTCCATTTCCGATTCCAACAAAGGTGGTAGCCATAAATAGTGAACTAAGGTCTGTGGCCATAAGTGTCCAGGTGATTCCAATAGCGTGCGTGATAAAGGCAATCCAGGTAATTTTCTTGATCCCCAATGTATCTACCAGTGGTCCTCCGATTATCATGGCCAGGGTAAACCCCCAGAAAGCCGGACCAAAGGCATATCCGATTTGTTCGAGTGTAAGCCCTACTCCATCAGGGCCGAATACAGTCTCGAGTCTGGCACGGATCGCGAACGTCATCGCGGTTACCAATAATGCCATACAAGAGGCTACAAAAAGGCGGTTCTTTTTTATAGTAGTCATATTCCGATTGTTTAGTTGGTTTTGTTAGGAAGGATCAATATAGGGATTTCTATTTTTCATATGAAATCTTCTCGTTCTTAAAGAACAAGGCAAATAATGTCATCACAAAAAATGCAAAAACCGCCGGGTAAATCCATATAGTTTTCCACAGATGCATGCCATTGGATGCCAGATAGACATCGGTTATTTTTCCTGCAGTCCAGAAGCCTATCAGCATTCCCAGTCCATATGTGGCCAGTGTAATCATTCCCTGGGCGGCGCTTTTATATTTTTCACCAGCCTTGCTATCTGTATAGATCTGCCCGGAAACGAAGAAAAAATCATAACAGATCCCGTGAAGTGCAATACCGAGCAATACCACCCATATCATTTCCCCTGAACTGCCATAGGCAAATAGTATATAGCGTAGAGCCCAGGCCAACATGGCAACAATCATCGTTCTCTTAAAACCAAACTTTCTAAAAAAGAATGGGAGTAAGAGCATAAAAAGAATCTCCGAGATCTGACCGATGGTCAGTTTGCCGGCAGGGTTGGAAATATTTACCTCACCTAAAAACTGACCCGCGTGCTGGTAATAGAAAGCAAGAGGTATGCAAATGAGTATTGATGCGATGAAAAAAATTAGAAAATTTCGATCCTTTAATAGCTTTAAGGCTTCCCATCCTACTATATCCGCAATTCGCACCCGCTTAGTTTTGTCGATCCTGGGTGGGGTTTTGGGCAGGGTAAAAGAAAATATCCCCAGTAGTGCAGAAGCCACGGCCGTCATCATAAAGGTATATTTCAAGGCACCATTCGCTATCCCTTCAGGCGAATCCCATTGAAAGAGATAACTGATACAGAGGCCGGCTACGATCCAGCCAATTGTTCCAAAAACCCGAACGAATGCAAATTGTTTAGCCGGATCATCCATCTGATTAAAGGAAACAGAGTTCACCAGCGCGAGTGTAGGCATATATAATATCATATAGCCCAGGATATAAGGGAAAAATATCTCAAAGCTCCCGGCACTGGCAATCTGATACATTAAAATGGCACCTGCCAGATGAAGAACGCCAAGAATTCTCTCGGCGTTAAAAAAACGATCTGCGATAAGACCAATAATAAACGGGGCCAGAATAGCGCCCCATGATTGGGAAGAATATGCCCATGCTATCTCCGGGTCCGATGCGTTCAGGGTGTTGGGCAGATAGATGCCCATGGTCACATACCAGGCTCCCCAAATAAAAAATTCCATGAACATCATAGCGGAAAGCTGAATTTGAATCCTGATATTCATGGGTTTATGAATTAGCGTTTGTAGAAAATATAATCCAGTTTTAGAGGTTCAATTCCGGCATTCCTGAAATCCATAGCGATCTGCGAACGGTGGTGCGTCGAATGGTTTATTATGTGGAAAAGAATATCCTGCAGAGTGTTGGTAAATTGCCGGCCTTCGGCGTTCTCGTAATCGATCCTTATTTCGAAGTTATCTGTATTGGTGATAATCTCGAAAGAGCTGCGTTGATTTTCATAATGAATATCCCCCCACTCCTTAAGTGGATGCTCTTGCCAGACTTCATAAAGTACCGGAGCACTTAAAACCCTCGCATTCCATATATGATGGGCATTGAGAATATGGCTGAAGAGAGAAAGACTTTTTTCTGGTACTTTCTTCAGCTTCTGGCATTCTTCGATAAGCTTCTTATTGCTGTGAAAATTATAGTCAAAGAGTTGATCTAGAAATGACTTCATATGGTTTAGCCGCTTTAAGGGAGATTATTAGCGGCCTCGATCAACAAGTCTCTTGTCGCGATGATACCTTCTTCTTCACTTAACTCATTACCTTCATACTCAACCCCGATATAACCGGTGTATCCGGCTCCTTTTACAATTTCCAGCATTTTTCTATAATCGATCTCGGTTTCATTACCTTCAGCATCAAAATTATGAGATTTGGCACTCACGGCCTTCGCAAAAGGCATGAGTTCTTTAACCCCTTTATAGAAATCGTACTGCTCTGCACATCCTTTGCTATAATCAGCAGGATCATTCCGCCGGATACAAAAATTGCCAAAGTCGGGCAAAGTTCCACAATTCTCCATACCCACTTTCTCCATGACCTCTGCTAACATAGCTGCATTGGAAGAAAGTCCGCCATGGTTCTCAACAATAACTTCAAT
>JBDNAQ010000356.1:0-3037 GCA_039768345.1 Flavobacteriaceae bacterium | reverse complement strand
CGGTCATATTTCAGACATTTTCTGGTAGGACTGGCCCTGCTGATCGGTCTTGACTATTTCAGAAAACGAAGAAAGAAAAAGAAAGCCACCAACCAGCTGTAATTTTAGGGCTTAACGAATTGTTATTGATGAGCCAATCGGCATGGCTCCAAAACGATAAAAGATCCTTAGTTGAAATTTCTACTCCATCCGTCCTATTGCCCGGATATCGTTACCACAGCCCTGGTAGCGCAACACGACATTTGCTGGGAGGTTTGGGATAACTATCAGAAACAAACCTATAGAAATCGTTGCTATATAAGTACTGATCAGGGCAAACATTTACTGAGCATCCCTATTAAACATGCGGGTGGAACCGAGGGGCGACAGTTATACCGCGACGTGCGGCCCGACAATCATTATCCCTGGCAGCGCCTTCACTGGAGAGGCCTTCAGACAGCCTACAGATCCTCTCCATTTTTTGAGTTTTTTGAGGAAGATTTTGCTCCGTTGTACCATCAGCGTTTTGGCTTTTTGCTTGATTTCAATTTTCGAACCATAGAGATTATAACCCGATGCCTCGACCTCGAGATGAAGTCTGAACAAACCTCAGGTTTCAATGTAGGAACTGATACGATGACCGATGCGCGCTTCCTGGTGAATGCAAAAACAGAACGCCCGGTTAAACTAAAACCTTACAACCAGGTATTTCAAGATAAACACGGCTTTGTTGCCGGTTTGAGCGTTCTCGATCTGTTGTTTAACGAGGGGAATTCGGCCTTAGACTATCTACGGGATATCAACATGAAATTTATCCATGCTTAGGATTACACTCCATTACGGTATACATTTTCTTCTGCCCGTATTGATAGGACTCCTCTTTTTCAAGCAAAACCGAACCTGGGTGATCATTATTCTATTATCTGGGATACTCATAGACCTTGATCATCTTTTGGCCACTCCTATCTTCGATCCCTTGCGCTGTAGTATAGGCTTCCACCCCCTTCACAGCTATCTTGCAATTGTTGGCTATGTGATATTAACCGCAATCAGAAAGACCCGCATTATCGGACTGGCATTACTGATCCATATCATCGCGGATTGGGTGGATTGTTTATTTATTAATGGCTGAAAAACTTCTGGAATTGAGTGTTATTTAGTCTTCCTTACCCGCTTTGAATAAGAAATCCTTTTCGGCTTTTGATAAGCTCTCATAACCCGATTTACTGATCTTATCAAGAATGCTGTCTATCTTACGCTGCTTCGCTTCTTTATCAAAATCCCTGTTTGATTTACGGTCTGCCGCCGTCGTTTTACGGTAAACCGTTCTCATAGGTGCCTTCTTATCCCGCTTTTTGAAAACACTGGCAAGCCCGTCGATGAATTTAGAAAATCCCTCACCGATATCCCTGCCTTTTATCAGTTGCCGGGCATAGATATAGCCCAGCAAAGCCCCTCCCAAATGAGCGAGATGACCTCCGGCATTCCCGCTCACCGGTATTTGAACCAGATCGATGAGCACGAAAAATGCTCCTATATACCAGAGTTTAATATTGAAGAAAAACAGTCTTACCTCCTGGTTAGGAATATAAGCACAAATAAATATCAGTACCGCCGTTACACCTGCTGAGGCACCGATAAGGGCGGTCTGCATTCCCATAAAAGCGGGAAATACATTGTAGCTAAGTAGGAAGGTTAATCCACCGAGAATAACGCCCAGAAAATAAACATTGATCAGTTTTCTTGGACCGAAAAGATTGAGGAAGATCCTTGCCGAAAAATAAAGCAGTACCATATTCCAGAATAAGTGCCACAATCCACCATGAAAGAAAGAATAGGTCACCAAAGACCAGGGTTGGGTGATGAAGTTGAAAAAATCTTTTGGTAATTCGAACCACCGCAGCAGGAAATTAGAGGACAAACCCATCAGGAAAGTCAGCAGGCCGTTCACTATATATACCACCACATTGATGGCGATAAGCTTTTCGGCAACGCTAAGTCGGGCGTATTGATATTTTAATCCTCCGGAATTCATTTATCGATCCCATCTTTTTTTGTTGAACTGATTTCTCTTCCAGTACCACATCATCAAAAATCCAAAAAGTGCACCACCTACGTGGGCAAAATGGGCAATACCGCTTCCAAAGATAGGATAACCGGTAACACCGGAGAATAAATCGAGCCCAACAAGCACCGGTATAAAATACTTGGCCTTAATGGGTACAGGCAGGAATATAAGAAAGAGCTCACTATTGGGATACGACATCCCAAACGCCACTAAAATACCATATATCGCGCCCGAAGCCCCTACCGCTGGTGTATTATAGGCCCCCAAAAAATTATCGATCGTACTTTGGGAGGCAAGATTATACCAGTCAGGACTGTATTTACCCTGAGAGATTATTCCCATAACCGCATTTTCATCAATCCCAGAGGCGACCAGGGCTTCCATACCCTGGTTAAAATAATAATAGTTCACACCGCTATGGATCAGGGCGGCACCAAGACCGGCGGAGAAGTAAAAGAACAGGAATTTATTCCTGCCCCACATACGCTCCAGTGGAGTTCCAAATGCCCAGAGCGCATACATATTAAAAAGGATATGCATAAACCCACCATGCATAAACATATGGGAGATAAACTGCCACAATCCGAAATTCTCGTTCATGGGAAACCAAAGCGAAAACCATTGATACATCTGATCCCCGTACAGATTAGTGGCTACAAAAAACAGAATATTGATGATCAGAAGATGCTTTATCGCATCGGTGAGTCGTCCCATTTAAATAAATTTATGTTCAATATCTTTTTCTGTGATCGTGATAAATATCGGTTTATTAAACGGAGACAGGTCTATTTCCTTACAGCCAAACAGATCGTTGACCAATGCGAGCTGAGAAGCAGGGTCCATAGAATCACCCGATTTCACCGCCATGGTCCTGCACAGAGACTTTGCCAGCATATCGGCCTGGGACGTGGCTTCAGCCCCGGATTTAAATGGATAATCTGCCAGAAGACTGTCGAGTACGATGCCTACTTCGTCTTCCTTCATAAACGG
>JBDNAQ010000057.1:0-3502 GCA_039768345.1 Flavobacteriaceae bacterium | reverse complement strand
TACGGGACTTCAAAATTACCCTTTAATTACAAGTAATTAAATTCACTATTTTTCAAAGACAGAACCTCACTTTGCTTGCTGGGCGTTAGCCTTCACAACTACTCCGTTAAAACCAGGTAGTGGTAATTATACAAACCGAAGATTAAATTCTTTAAGTATTAGACAAAACTAATTACCTCAAAACCCTACGCATGCCCCGCTCACAAATGCTCAGTAGGAGAGTGTTTATGCTTCTTCGTCTTCCCTGACCTCTACAATCTCATACATATTTTCTCCGTCGAGCTGTATGGGCATATAATAGGTGTCCCCAAACTGCACAAATGTCTGTTCACCGATCTTAACTTCTTCTCCTCCTTCGGGTAAATGAGGAACGATCGTGCCAGCCGTGGCAGGGACCACCGTATAGCCCAGATCGGATTTTTCATAAAAAGCCCCTCCGTAATAATAATTGTTGGTGGTTTCATCTACCTGGACAATTTCTGTTTCCTTTGGCAGTGATTCCACGGTAGCTCCTACAGGTGCCTGTACCACCCTGTACCCATCTTCTTCCTCTACATAGTAAACGCCGTGATCACAATGATACTGCTGGTTTTGAACACTGATAATAACAGCAGTTGTAGCCATGGTTGCTACAAAAAATCCCCATGGATGCCACATGGGTCCCCAAAAGAAGGGGCGATAGGGATGCCAGAAAAATGCCCTGTGGCTATAAAAGGCAAAACCACCATATCGGATAGGAGGACGTACATATACCCTGGTACTTCTCACTACCCTTGTATTATTGATATTGACATTTCTACTATTGTTTATATTGACATTCCTGTTTCCGCTATTATTTCTGATATCTGAGGTCCTTTGATTCGCATTAGAACCATTAGACCTTCGGTTATTCCCACTAGCCAAGCCATCGGATGTCCTTGTTCGTTCTCTTTGCCCGGTGGTGGGTGTTCTGTTGTTGCCTCGATTGTTTGATCTTGTATGCCCCCCGTTAATCGACTTGTTGGGTGATGAACGCTGAGTACTTTGCCGTTGTGTGTTCGATCTCTTGGGCGCTGAACGTTGTGCATTCGATCTGGAGGGCGCTGAACGTTGAGGACTTGGACGGGAAGCCATACTTCTGCTTCCCCCTCTGGAGGCTCTGTGGCCCATTCTTTGGGCGTTCATAGACTCAACGGGTAATACGAGCAGGAGCAACAATAGAAGTACTCCACCTATATTCATTACTATTTTCTTGTTTGCGTACATGTTTTGATAATATTGATGAAGCCTGATTAAGATTTTTCCATGATGTCGATAAGCCTCGAATTGGGTGGAGGTAAAAATTCAAAAATACTATTAGGTAGTGATGGGTTGATGTCCCAGTGGTTGAAACTAGACTCGATTCGTAAATGCTGTTTTCCTTTTTGTGTAATTATAAAGCGTTTTGGCAGATTCAAATTCCCTCCTGAGATCCATAACTGTAAATTCATAGTCTCATTCGTGGCCCTGACATAAAAACATTCTTTCCCGTCTACCATGGCCTTACCCATATATTCCAATGTGTTGAATTCAGTTAAAATATCGTCGGTAAAAGAAGGATAGAAAAAATCTGCTGCAGGAAAATAAAACTCAAACCTGTTATGAAGTTCATCAATCATTTCAACCAGATTTCCAGGAATTTCAAGCGTTACATAATTATTTTCCTTGAAGGAATACAAGGTGGCATAGGTCCCATTATACCAAAAACCTTGTTTCCCTTTATCTCCGGATTTTTGGAATACCATTTTATCCGGACCGGTCATAATAACATCACTGGTACTATAAAAAGTTTTTACTTTTTGTGTATCATCCAAACGATCTGTGGCCGTTTCCATACTAAAGCTCACAGCTTCAAGTTCCCCGATAATATCTGCCATCCGGTCAAGAATATATACCGCGGCTGAATCTATTTGCCTTTCAGCCTGGCTTTGGCCAAAAAAGGGTAGCGCCAAAAGGGCACATGCTATTATATATTTTCTCATGGTTCTAATATAATCTTTTTATGTCTCAGTAGGAAGGGTAGAAATTGGTGGAAATATTAAAAAAAAGTATTAGAAATCTGACTTAACCAGTCTCCTTATTAGCAATCCCGCCAAAAACAAAATCGGTTAGTTGTTTTTCAATTTTAACGTGGTTGATCGTGGTTTCCGTATCGATATACCTGGTATAAAGCCAGCGTAGTGTAGCTAAAATAGTCTGGGTTGCAATTTCTACATCCATCACCCTCAACTGACCTTGATCGACCCCCGACTGAACAATAGTCCTGACAGGTCGTGCTAATCATTCTGGAAAAAAGAGAATTTCTGTGTCAGGAAAAATTGCAGCCGGTGAAGATTGTCGCCACGAGGACGACTGATATACATATATCCAAATTGAATATGGGTCTTTTTACCGATCTGGTAACCCAACATGGCGTAGGTACGCATCTGGCTTAGCTGTACATCGGGCTTGGTGTCAACCATAAATTCATTGCCCACCGTAGTAAACCAAACACCTTTGGCCATTTTGGGTGAAGAGATAGGAATTCCAAGCTGGATCCGGTAGCGGGTACGTTGTTTTCCTTTTTCATCTAGAAAACGCCATTCGTAGCGGTATCTGTGCTGAAAGGACACACGACCGATATTATGAAACAGCATAGGCTGGATGGTGGTCCTGTATTCCTCCGTTTTCACACTTGCCTGTGTATCGGTTTCAAAAGTCCAGTTCATATGATATTCCTGACCGAGACTGAGTTGAAAATTAGGATTGAAGTTATAGCTGAAAAATGGTCTGAAAAAGAATGTTTGCGTATTGTTGATCGGTTCGTAGGTCCTCCACTGAGATTCGAGAAATACTTCCGTTTTAGGACTGAATTTTAAAAAACCATTATAAACATACCAGGAGCCCAGTTTATCGCCTTCCTGGGCAACCACAGATCCTGAAAATAGTACCATGAGGCCAAAAACTGCTGTTATTCTTTTGATTGTATTCATAATCTTATTATAACTGATCTGAGCGTTGAAACCACAATGTTGTGGTTAGCCATTTATATTAATGCATACTTCCGAGGCGCAATTTATATAATTATTACGTGACTTTATGGTAGTCGTACCATACCAATTCAACAGCACTAGTTTTTGGGCGCTTGTTTTTTAATTGGGGACTTCTGAGGCGGAGCTTAACTATACTATCATAGTTCGCCTTATTTTCGGATTCAATAGCTTTGAACGAAGAAATTGGGATGGTTTTTAACCGTTTATCTACAAAAAACAGCTGTTTATCGAAGGCACTTTTAAGCCATTTTGGCATAGTGCAGTTCATCGATATCATTGACCCGAATAAATACACCTCTTAACGAAACTGTGAAAAATTCATAGCGATTGATCAATTTTTTAACAGAAAACGGCCCAAAATGAAAAAAAACCTGTGAAAAATTCATAATGCATCGCTGGGTTCTTATTCGATCTTTGATTTCACAAACCCCCAATATCTCGTGTTATGAAAT
>JBDNAQ010000056.1:0-7349 GCA_039768345.1 Flavobacteriaceae bacterium | reverse complement strand
GGGAACCCCGGTCAATTCGTTTCCTGAAAAGTCGTCATCCCCATCGATAAATTTTATAAAACTATGATCGCTCAGGGTATAGCTGATAAAAGGCGACAGTTTAAAATCACTGCCGAGATACCATGAATAGTTCATATCGAGTTCCAACCCCTGATGTCTTGTTTCTCCGGCATTTCGACCTATGAATTGATCTTCCCCAACCCTGTCTGCCACCAGCAGGTCGCTGATGTTCATACGAAATATCGCGAGATTAAACCATAGTCGGGCTTTTAGAAGACTCCATTTTGTACCGATCTCGTAATTAAAACCCTTTTCCTGTTCAATATCCGGATTGATAATGCCGTCTGGTGTCAGGGTTTCTTCCAGGTTTGGATTGGAGAAACCCCGGCTAATATTACCGTATACCAGGGCATTGGGGCTGAACCGGTATTCAAGATCGAGATTCGGTAACCAGATCAGATCAAAATTTCTTGAGGCAGTTTTATTATCGGCCCCGGTATTGAAGAGATCGCGATAGTCGAAATGTGTTTTATTGATGTTCAGGCCCAACTGCGCCTTAAACCTGTCCGTAAAAGGTATGTTTAGGGAGGTAAATGCAAAAAACTGTCTTCTGAATTCGCGGTTATCACTTAGCTGATCGCCCTGCAGGCTGCCATTCCCATTGTTCTGTTCGTAGAGATTTTCGAAGGTAGACCAATTGTACTCGTCTCTGTAGAACTCAGCCCCGGCAAGGAATGAGGCCTTTCGGTCAAAAATAGAAAAGCTTCCATTGAAGACAGAACGGAAGCCGTAACCATTGGTGAATTCATCCAGAATATTAAATGGCCGGGGTTCGTAATGATCCAGATAGGTATAGAACACGCTGGTGGTATTTTGAAAGTTTTTCAGAACTTCTGTCTTATAAGACAAGCCCGCGAGTGTATATTTATTGGCTTCAAAACCTTGTGCCTGCGCCCAGGTAAAGGCAGCTTGTGTAGGGTCTTCATCGAAAGCTGTCTGACTTAACGAGCTAGGTATCTGTGCCGTATAATCGATATAATTCAACAGGAAATTGACCGAACTCTTTTCACCAGTCTTAAAAGAAGTATCTAAAAGCAGGCCATCTCTTTCGAAGCTATTGTTTGCCCTAAAACCATCTGTTTGCAGAAGGTTGTAATGAAACCCTATTTGAAAACCATCGTCGCGATGGACAAAAGAGAGGTTATTCTTGATCATATTGTATGAGCCAACGGTAAAATTGTTATACAATCCGGTCGGTTCTTTTTCAGGGCTTTTAGACCCAAGCGAAATGGCACCCCCAAGATTGGCACCGTAGGCCGTGCCTTTTGGTCCTTTAATCACCTCGACCGTGCTTAGATTTTCCAGGTCGAATGCCTCGAGGGTCGAAAACCCGGCACCATTGGTAACCGGAATATCGTTATAATAAAGTCGTAGTTTATCTGTCCCGAAAGGAGTTCGTGCACCAACACCACGTATGGTGATCCTGTTGGTGTTTAAAGCGCCGGAGAGAACATAAACACCTGAAATCTGATTGATAGAACCTTGAATATCTACTGGGCTAAAATTTTGGAAGGCCTTTTCCCTGATAATAGAAGATGGGGTGATTCCCAGGGTTACACTTTTCTGTGCGGGTGTATATAATATCACTTCTTCAAGTACAGTGACAGAATCTTGAGGAGTTTCCTGAGCATAAAGCCCGCCAAAGACAAAGAGGACGATACCAGAGATGAATCTGAATCTCATGAAATATTAATTGGACCAAAAGTAAGGATTAAAACCTAAAGCCAAGAGAAGCACCAAACCTGTACATAAAGCTGTCCTGAAAGATTTCAGGGTTGATATTTCTTCCGAAACCACCATTGATCTCGAAGCTGAATTTCTGCGACCTGGTAGCCCATTTGCCGCCCAGACCCAGGCCAAGAGCAAAGGTGTTGTATTCCTGATCTCCCGGATTGACCAGAGGTATTTCCTGATCTCTGCCGGTATAATAGAGCCCGAATGCCTCTGCAAAAAAACCTTCTGCATAACCGTAGCCAAAATACGCCCTAAAGTTGGGTCCAATTCCAAAGTCGCCGTTATAGTCGCTTGCATCATTGTCAAAATAGACAGTGGCGCCAATGCTCATATCGTCCGTTATAAAGCGTTCATAGGATCCTTCGAGCGTAGTCGTGGCAAGAAATAATCCCATATTGAATTTCACCTCATTCCTGATCATTCTATCGGGATAAGCCTGAGCAATCAATCCGCTAGTTGCTAGTAACATAAAGATGATGATGATATTTTTCATATCTACAAATTAATATACATAAGCTTTTACTCAATTTGCGTTCCAAACAGGAATTCCAACGATAAAAATATTCTTCAATCTGCCTGTATTGGTTATTTTTGAGTCAAATTCTACCTATTGAAAATTGCATCTTACAATGTTAATGGCATCCGCGCAGCTACCAAAAAGGGTTTTTCCCAATGGCTGCAAACCGCATCACCAGATGTTATTTGTCTGCAGGAAATCAAAGCTACAAAAGATCAACTAGATCTCAGCCTTTATGAAAAGTGCGGATATCCCTACCAGTACTGGTTCAGCGCCCAAAAAAAGGGGTATAGCGGAGTGGCGATCCTGGCCAGGGAGAAACCAGATAATGTGGTATATGGCACCGGAATTTCCTATATGGATAATGAGGGTAGAAATCTAAGAGCCGATTTCAACGGCGTTTCGGTGATGAGCATGTATGTGCCCTCTGGCTCCAATATGGACCGGTTGGGATTTAAATTGCGTTATATGGACGATTTTCAGAAGTATATCGATCAGTTTAAGCAGGAAAATTCAGGATTGGTTATTTGTGGTGACTATAATATATGCCATCAGGCGATCGATATTCACGATCCGGTACGCAATAAGAATGTATCTGGCTTCCTGCCTGTGGAACGGGAATGGATGACCAATTTTCTCCAATCGGGATTTACGGACAGTTTCCGGCATATAAATAAAAATCCTCATCAATATACCTGGTGGAGCTATAGGGCTAATTCAAGGGCCAGAAACAAAGGATGGCGACTAGATTATGCGATGGTGAGCGATGATCTGAAAGAACGGATCTCCAGAGCTGTTATTCTTTCAGAGGCTACCCATAGCGATCATTGTCCGATAATGCTCGAACTAAATTAGATTTGATTTCATTTTTCTCCAAATACTTTGAATGCTTACTTTTGCACGTCGAATGTTTAAAGACCATTGATGCGCTATACCCGATTACCCCATACCGATATTGAAGTGAGTAAGATTTGCCTGGGTACAATGACCTGGGGGAAACAGAACACCAAAGAAGAAGGTCATGAGCAGATGGATTACGCCTTGGACAGAGGGATCAATTTCTTCGACACTGCCGAATTATATCCGATACCAGCTGAAGTAGAGCGATATGCTCATACGGAGATAATCATTGGGGAATGGTTTAAAAATACCGGGAACAGGGATAAAATTGTCCTTGCTACAAAAATTGCCGGAAAAGCCGATTTTGCGAAATTCATTCGTACAACAGGTTTCAAGCGCGATTCTATTACCGAGGCCGTTGAAGGAAGTTTGAAGAGACTACAAACCGACTATATTGATCTTTACCAACTGCATTGGCCGGAGCGAACCACCAATTATTTTGGCCAACGTGGATATCAGCCCTCGATAAGCGATCACTGGCAAGACAATATCCACCAGGTACTGGAAACCCTCGGGGATTTGGTTAAGGAAGGTAAAATCCGTCAGGTAGGGCTTTCCAATGAAACCCCCTGGGGAACAATGCGATATTTAGAGGAGAGCAAGGTCCATTCCGATCTGCCAAGAATGGTCACCATCCAAAATCCCTACAGCCTTCTGAACCGTTTATTCGAAGTAGGACTTTCTGAGATCGCAATGAGGGAAAATATTGGGTTACTGGCATATTCCCCATTGGGTTTCGGGGTATTAAGCGGCAAGTACCTGGGGGATCAAAAACCAGAAAATGCCCGGTTGACACTCTTTGATAATTACAAGCGCTATATCGGAAAAACGGCCGCGAAAGCGACTCAGAAATATGTAGATCTTGCTAAGGATCACAGCCTTTCGCCCACACAGATGGCACTTTCCTTTGTTAGCTCCAGACCGTTCCTTACCAGTAATATTATTGGGGCGACCACCATGGATCAGCTCCGGGAGAATATCGGAAGTATCGATATTGACTTGAGTGATGAGGTTTTGAGGGCCATTGAAAAGATCCATGACAGAATCCCCAATCCCGCTCCCTGATAAAGAAATTGAATTAACTAAAAAGGGCCTTGGTAATATCTTCAATGCGGGATAGCCTGATGATTTGGATATTGATTTTTTTAACCGAGACCTGATTGCTTTTGGCAATAAATATGGTTTTAAAGCCCAGTTTGTCTGCTTCCATAATTCGCTGATCAATTCTCTGAACCGACCGAATCTCACCAGCCAGGCCAATTTCGGCTGCAAAGCAGGCACCCCTGTCAACAGGAATGTCTGTACCACTTGAAAGAATCGCCGCGACTACCGCAAGATCTATTGCCGGATCATCTACTCTTATCCCTCCGGTGATATTTAGAAAAACATCTTTGGCCGCCAGCTTGAATCCAGCTCTTTTTTCCAACACTGCAAGGAGCATATTTAGCCTCTTGGCATTATACCCTGTTGTGGATCGTTGCGGAGTCCCATATACAGCAGAACTAACAAGGGCCTGGATTTCAATCATAAGAGGACGAGCACCTTCTAAAGTAGCAGCAATAGCTGTACCGCTAAGGTTTTCGCCTTCTTTAGAAATCAGTACTTCCGATGGATTTTGCACTTCTCTGAGGCCATCACCTAACATTTCGTAAATCCCTAATTCTGAAGTTGATCCGAACCTGTTTTTGAGAGAACGGAGTATTCTGAACATATAGTTATGATCCCCTTCGAATTGTAAGACAGTATCTACCATATGCTCCAGAATCTTGGGACCCGCAATGTTTCCATCTTTTGTGATATGACCGATGAGCATTACCGGCGTATGGGTTTCTTTGGCAAAACGGATCAGTTCGGAAGTACATTGGCGAACCTGTGAAATACTTCCTGGCGGGGATTCTATTATGTCGGACTGAAGGGTTTGTATAGAATCGATCACCAATAGCTGGGGGTTCACGTTCGATACCTGATCAAAAATACGGTTGGTATTGGTTTCGGTAAGCACAAAACACTGATCGCTGTTGGTCTTTAGCCGGTCGGCACGCATCTTTATTTGACGCTGACTTTCTTCGCCCGATACGTATAAGGTTTTGAACGGTAATTTCATGGCAATTTGCAGGATCAGGGTGCTTTTGCCTATGCCGGGTTCCCCTCCCAAAAGAACGATGGATCCGGGTACCAGACCACCACCCAACACTCTGTTGATCTCATTGTCGTGCAGATCGATCCTGATTTCCTTATCGGTCTGGATCTCCTTTAAGGGAAGTGGGGTTGCCCTTTTGCTTGTAGCCCCATTGCGCTTTTTCCAGGCCACATCCTTTTCTTTTTGGATCACTTCCTCAACTACTGTATTCCACGCCTTGCATGCTACGCATTGGCCGACCCATTTAGCGTATTGGGTGCCGCAATTTTGACAGAAATAAGCAGATTTAACTTTCGCCATATAGGAAGATTCACAATGGCTAAAGATATCGTTGTTACCAATAACTTCAAAAGAAAAAGATCTGCAGTTTGCAACTACTGCTACGGTTTAGTAAATACCACAAGTATTAAAAGCCAAAGTCTGCTTTCAGGGCATCCATTTTCTCAAGTGCCATTTCTTTGGTAAGAAAATCGATCTCCTCCATGCCGAATGCTTTTTCGAAGGTCCTCAATGCTTTTTTGGGTTCCCCGATTTCTTCGTAATATTCACCCTCGAAGTAAAAACCAAGCATTGTGGTAGGAAACTCTTCCTTACATAAATCTGAAAGCGGCTTAAGAGATTGGTAATCATCTTTTTTCCTGCACCCCGCATAAATGGCCATGATGTCGTTAAGTTCAACTTCCTTTTTAAAGCCGAATAGACTTTCTATAGTGCTGTATTTTTCGGCCAGATAATCGAAAACAGGTTCGTCTGAAGTGAGGATCTTTTGTTTGTATTCCTTCGGGCTTATCGGCTTAAATATCTCAAATGTACGTTCCCATGCCTTGCCTAAACCATAGGTAACTATAGAAACCTCATTGGCTTCATCATATTCGTCGTAGTAGTATTGCAGCGATTCTTTTTCAACAGATTTGATGCCTCTATCCAGGGCCCTGATTTGCTCCAATTCTTCGCTTTTCTCTCCTTCAACGATCAAATGATAGAAGATCTTTTGCTCCAGATCACTCAGTCTTGCCGGAACCCGAGTTTCCATTTCAGGGGCCAGAAGAGGCGATATGCTGATAAATGCGTTAAAAAGAGATCGGTCTTTGAACAGATAGAAGTTACCGAAGTTGGCGGTAATGTCGTATCCCACAAACATTTTAAATGGCGCCGTATTAAAAGAGGTATCCAGATAAGGGATGATCTCCATTCCCAAAAATTCGTAGAACTTTTTCCCTTTTTCGGTAGGTAAACCTGTATCTCCTTCGAATCCGCAGTCTTCCCACCTAAGCTCATCCACGCTCTGATCAATACCTACAACAATGGTCTCTGGCATGCCCTGGAAATCGCTGTAAAATTTTGAGGTGGCAACAACCTGGTCGAACAGATATTCAGCGTCCAGGACTACAACGAGTGGGTACTTTTTTTCGGGGGTATAATCTTCCGGAAAATAGTACTTAACGTCTCTTCTTTCCTGAAGTTTAAACGATTCGAAAATCTCATGTTTTACCTGTGCTACAGAGGTGTAACAAACGATAAGTGTAATGAAAATGCTAAGAAAGGCTTTCATGGATATAGATTTATGGACTAATAACCTTTAAGGGTTTCTGTTCCATAACGGCAATATGAGAAAAGATATTGCACCGAAAACCACTACCATTAGTGTTTGTGAGATCCACATTATCCAACCAAAAGCATCTCCGGAAACAGGACTAACACCAAAAATCTCAAGTGATTTGCTCACCGCGATAGGATACAGACCAATGCCACCATTGGTGGTCGTAATGGCGAAAGCGCCAGCGATAAAGGCAACCAGCAGCTGTCCAAGGTCAAGAGTTGCGGTCTCCGTTACTGTATATTTTATTGCCCAGAACATAGCTACATAAGCTCCCCAAATAAAAAATGTATGGAAGAGGAAAGATAGTTTTCTTTTCATGCGAAATACGCTGAGTAAACCATCGAGTAGTCCTTTCACAAACTCCTTTAACTTCACGGCTAACCTCGAATTGGAACGCT
>JBDNAQ010000055.1:0-4416 GCA_039768345.1 Flavobacteriaceae bacterium | reverse complement strand
TATCGGCCTGGGACGTGGCTTCAGCCCCGGATTTAAATGGATAATCTGCCAGAAGACTGTCGAGTACGATGCCTACTTCGTCTTCCTTCATAAACGGGGGGATTCCTTTGATCTCCACCTGGTCGTCTTCCCATCGTTCGAAAGAAAACCCAAGAGTACCCAAACTATCCTCCATCTGTTGCAGCATATCAATTTCCGATTTATTGTATGAAAGTACCAATGGGAAAAGCAATTGCTGACTCAAGGTTTCTTTTAGGGTAAGGCTTTTCAATAACTGTTCATAAAGCACTCTTTGATGTGCCCGGTGCTGATCGATCACCAGCAAACCCGATTTAATAGTACACAAGATATATTTACGCCCTAACTGCAGGGTGGTTACCATGGATCCTGCTGATTTGTCGAAGAGTTCTCCGGTTTCCTTGGAGTCTGCTTCAAAATTCATCCGGCTCATTTCCGCCTTGTCTCCCAGGCCCGATTCGAGCCCCACATAAAGTTCCTGCCAGCCGTTATTTCCATTCCTGCCCCTGCTCATTTTACCGGCCTGCATACCTTTTGCCTTAAAGGGATTAAAGCTCGAATCAAAGCTTACCTCAGGGTTGCTCGGGATCTTATTCCTTAAGTGATAAGGCGTTTCCAGATTGGGATCGCTGTCAAAATCGATAGCGGGACCTACATTGAATTGCCCGAGGCTATGTTTAACTGCAGATCTCAAAATCGCGTATATAGTGTGTTCATCCTCAAATTTAATCTCTGTTTTGGTCGGATGAATATTGATATCGATGCTGGCAGGGTCAACTTCAAAAAAGACAAAGTACCCCGGAATTTGATCTGTTTTTATCAAGCCTTCGAAAGCCGATAGCATTGCGTGATGTAGGTAGGAACTCTTGATAAACCGCCCATTGACGAAAAAGAATTGTTCCCCTCTGCTTTTCTTGGCAAATTCGGGCTTGCAGACAAAGCCAGAGATCCTGAGTTGAGGAGTTTCCTCTTCTAAAGGCACCAGTTTTTCGTTGGTCTTTCTACCAAATACCTGCACAATCCTTTTGCGTGTCTCGCTTTTTGTAAGGTTAAACAAGATACTGCCGTTGTTATAATAAATAAACTCCACCCCGGGATGAGCCAAAGCCACTCGTTGAAATTCATCGGTGATATGACGGAGTTCCACCTGGTTGGATTTTAAAAAATTACGCCTGGCGGGAATATTGTAAAAAAGGTTCTTTACGGCTATGGAAGTGCCTGGCATAACAGCCGCGAATTCCTGCGATATGACCTTGCTTCCCTCTATCCTGATCTCAGTCCCGAGCTCTTCTTCCTCTAAACGCGTATTCATTTCGATATGTGCAATAGCTGCGATAGAAGCCAGGGCCTCTCCCCGGAAGCCTTTTGTCTGTATCCGAAAAAGATCTTCTGCCCGGGAAATTTTTGAGGTAGCATGGCGTTCAAAACTCAGACGGGCATCGGTTGTGCTCATCCCCGAACCATTATCGACTACCTGGATAAGGGTTTTGCCTCCATCCTTTACAATAAGCTTGATAGCGCTCGCCCCTGCATCAATAGCATTTTCCAGCAATTCCTTCACCACAGAGGCAGGACGCTGTACGACTTCGCCAGCGGCGATCTGATTGGCCACATGATCTGGCAATAATTGAATTATATCTGCCATTAGCCGTTAAAGAATATGGAAAGATCAAAATCGATAATATAGAGAAAGATAAAAACAAGGATGGCGATAATCACGATCATTCGAAGTTTTAAATTCGGATCCCCGGATCTTTTGAGATCCTCCATTGCATTATTGAATTTACCCTTGAGGCCTCGCTGTGTTTCCAGGGTTCTGAATTTATCGAGTTTTCGCTCTATTTTAAAAGGGGTACCTTCCCCCTTATCGTCATAGTAGCGTGGTGAATAGCTAAATTTTTTATTCTTTCGAAGCCTCGTTATCTTCTTCATAATACTGCCTCTCAAAGTTACTTAAAATCAAATAACAGCGCCAACATCTATTCCCAAAAATTGTTAACAGCTCCTTTCTCTGACGAAAGACCCTAAAATGCATTCGGCAATATTTCAGGCGAGGTGAATTCCAAAAAGGAGGCCTCCCTGCTGGTGCGGTAAAAACCTGGGAAATACAGGTAAAAAATATCTATAAATGGGCCATTTGGATAGCTGCGACGGCCGCCTCGGTTCCTTTATTACCGTGAATGCCACCGCTGCGGTCTTTGGCCTGCTGCCAGTTATCATCTGTCAGGACACAGAAGATGACAGGGGTATCGGTAAGTACATTTAAGTCCTTTATACCCTGAGATGTGGCTTCACAAACAAAATCGAAGTGACTGGTTTCTCCACGGATCACACTACCTATCGCAATAACCGCATCGGGTTTGCTCACTGAGATCATTTTTTTACATCCAAAAACCAGTTCGTAACTGCCAGGTACATTCCATCTGATAATGTTCCCTGCTAATGCCCCGCATTCAAGCAAGGTTTCGAAGGCACCCTGGTAAAGGGCTTCGGTAATCTCCTTATTCCATTGCGATACTACCAGGCCGATCTTAAGATCGCTGGCATTTGGTATATCTTCCTTGTTGTACTGAGAAAGGTTTTTACCTGTAGTAGCCATTACTGACGACTTTTAGCCATTCCGATAAATACGTCGATATTAGCAGCTTCATCAGACTCTGAAAAGTTGTCCTTTATGCGCTGGAAGTACCCCATCGCTTTTTCCTTCTGATCCAGTTCCAGTGCTGTGATCCCGGCCTTATATAGGAATTTTGGAGTTGTAAAATTATTAGTATTATGATCAAAAGCCTGCTCATAATAAGATAAGGCCTCCTCTGACTGTCCTAATTGAACGAAGGCATCTCCGATCCCTCCCTTGGCCAGTGAGCCAAGTATGATATCATCTGAAGAAAAATTTTCGAGATGCTCAATGGCATTCTCATACTGCTGTAAATTAAGATAGGCCATCCCTGCTGAATAATGGGCGAGGTTGGCCGCCTTAGTCCCTTTGTATTCGTCTATGATATCCAGAAAACCATATTTCCCTTCTGCCCCGTTTAATGCCAGATTATAAAGTGAGTCCTGAGCCGTAGGACTGTTCACCGCATTGGCAAAATATTGCTGCGGGTAAAACATTTCATTAGCGGCGTTTTGTTCCTTTGGATTTTGCACGAATTGTACATACGCAAGATATCCCAGTACCGCTACTGCGACCACTCCGATAACGCCAATAATATAATTTTGATTTCTGGCAACCCATTGCTCCGATTTCGAAGCGCTTTCATCTAAGGTGCTAAAAACCTCAGCCGTTGCGCTTTTCTCCAATTCCTTGTCTCGTCGTTCCGCTTTGGTTTTCGGTTTATAACCCCTCTTTTTGTATGTCGCCATTTTTTAAAAAATATTGGTCGCGCAAAAATAAAATTTTATCCGCAGACACAGATCATAATATTTGTTATTTTTCGATAATTTGCACCTTCCTTACCCAAAGACGAATGTTTCTACAGCGATTATCCCTTGTCAATTACAAAAATTTTGATTCGCAAGAGTTCGAATTCGACCGCAAAATCAATTGCGTAGTTGGCGACAATGGTGTTGGCAAAACCAACGTTATGGATGCCATATATCATCTTTGTTTTGGTAAGAGTTACTTTAATCCGGTAAGCTCACAGAATATAAAACACGGTGAGGAGTTCTTTGTTATCGAAGGCCTTTTCAACTTGAAAGAAAGGGAAGAGAAAGTGGTTTGTAGTTTAAAAAAAGGGCTTGCCAAGGTCATCAAGCGAAACGACAAGGCCTACGAGCGCATCAGCGACCATATAGGATTACTTCCCTTGGTAATTATCTCTCCGGCAGACCGCGATCTCATCATAGAAGGCAGTGATGCACGCAGAAAGTTTATGGATGGGGTGATCTCCCAGTCTGACAAAACCTATCTGAGATCACTGCTCAACTATAATAAAGTATTAAGTCAGCGGAATGCACTCTTGAAATATTTTGCGCTGAACAATGTTTTTGACAGCGATTCCATTGCCGTTTATAACGAACAGCTCCATACTTATGGAAGCAAGATCTATGAAAGCCGGCTCAGCTTTATGGAAGCGCTGGTCCCTATTTTCCAGGAGAAGTATCAGATCATTTCCGGTGCTAATGAAGTGGTAGACCTGGAATACCAAAGCGGTCTTAAAGAACGGCCTTTGATTGAATTATTGGAAGATTCCCTTCAAAAAGATCGGATGTTGCAGCACACCAGTGTGGGTATCCACCGCGACGACCTTCTTTTTAAGATCGCATCGTATCCGGTAAAGAAATTTGGGAGTCAGGGCCAGCAGAAATCTTTTCTTATCGCCCTTAAACTTGCCCAGTTCGATTTCATCAAAAAACAATCAGGAATCACACCTATCCTTATTCTGGACGATATTT
>JBDNAQ010000355.1:0-3983 GCA_039768345.1 Flavobacteriaceae bacterium | reverse complement strand
CAATTATCTGGCCAATTCACAGTTTGAGACGCAGACAGACAGAATACTTTTAAATGGCTCACTGAATTACGATTTCAACACTGAATGGTCAGCCAAGTTAAATCTTGGATATGATAAGTCTGAAGGGGAGAACCTTTCTATGATCTCCAGTAATGTTTTTGGATTTACTGGAATTGCCGGACTTGGTTTTGGAAATTTCAATGTGCTTAATAGAGAAAGTAAATTGATGGAAGTAACCGTCAATTGGGATAAAGAATTTGATAATTCCACACTCGACGTACTTGTAGGTTATTCCTTCCAGGATTTCAGGTCCAGCGGATTTAACTCCGAAGGACGTGGTTATGGTACTGCCGAACTCAATAAAATGGGACGGGACATGCAAGAAACTGTATTTAGTGCACAGCGTACTATCATGGGATCTTATCAACAATTCTACTATGGAACTAATACTACAGGATTGCAGATTAACAGGCTTTTCCCAACCGTATCGTCAGCAGAAGAAGGGGCTAGTAACTTCAGCAGGCTGGTACAAGCAGTCAGTTTGGATCAATTCGACAACACCGATGAATTACAGTCATTCTTCGCCAGAGTAAATTACTCCTTAGCCAATAAATATTTATTTACCGCTACGATGAGGGCAGACGGATCGTCAAGGTTCGGTCCAGATAATCAATATGGTTATTTCCCTTCAGGAGCATTTGCCTGGAAGATGAACGAGGAAAATTTTATCGGAGACAATGTATCTACACTGAAACTTAGGTTGAGTGCAGGTATCACAGGTAACCAGGACGGATTGGGTTATGGTAACTTCGTATCCAGGCAGCGTTTCAGTTCACGTGGCACCGAAGAAAATGCCACCGTGGTTGAAAACGGTTTGGCCATTGTTGCGACAGACGTACCTGACCTGAAATGGGAAGAGACACTCAATTTAAACTTTGGTATTGATTTCGGTTTTGGTGCAGATCGTTTTAGCGGTAGTATCGATGTTTATCGAAATGAAACTTCGGATGTACTTTTAAAAACTCCTCCTGCCGCACCGTCGGTAGATCCGTTCCAATTCGGTAATGTAGATGCTAAAATCCTAAACCAGGGTATTGAACTATCCTTGGGTTACGACTTTGTACAAACCGAGAATACGACCTTCGGAGCATCCTTTAATATTGCCTATAACGAAAATGAGGTTAAGGATTTTGCCAGTGCAATTAACTACGGACCAATTAACGGTCAAGGTCTTTCAGGTGCATTTGCCCAGCGATTTGAGGCAGATCGCCCCTTGTTCTCTTACTTTATGGCGATCTTTGAAGGCTTTGATAGTGACGGCTTCCCTATCTATCGGGATGTTGATGGTAATGGTGAAGGAGATCCGATTGCCGACCAAACTTTTGTAGGCGAAAGTGCACTTCCTAAAGTAACTTCCGGTCTATCCTTAGATTTCCGACATAAGAATTGGGATGTATCGACTTATTTTTCAGGACAGTTTGGCTTCTCTGTATATAATAACACAGGCAACGCGTTTTTCTACGCCGGATCCTTAAACAATGCCCGTAACGTAACATCTAATGTACTTACCAGTGGTGAAAACCCAGCAGCATCTGCTGACGTTTCTACCAGGTTCTTAGAAAAAGGTGATTTTATTAGGATGCAAAGCGCAACCATTGGGTATAATGTTCCTCTATCTGGTGAGGGTACTATAAAAAGTCTACGTTTATCATTGAACGGTCAAAACTTATTTTTGATCACAGATTACAGCGGACTTGACCCAGAAGTAACCGTAAATACTGGTGAATTGAATACAGCAGGGATACCAGGACGAGCTATAGATTATACAGCATATCCTAATCCTAGAACAGTAACTTTTGGCCTTAACGCATCGTTCTAATTCAAAAAATTGTAAATCATGAGAAGAGATTATTTTAAATTTATTTTATTCACGTTTCTTGGAGTTATCGGGCTTTCCTCCTGTACCAATCTGGAGATCAAAGAAACCGATTCCATTATAAGTGAAGGATTCCAGGGATTGGCCGATGCCTCTTCTTCCGTAAACGACCTTTACGGTAGTCTAAATGGCGAGTACGGTACTCAGGAAGACATATACGCTCTGATGGAAGTAACTGCAGATGCAGCTATAGTTCCAACACGTGGTGGTGACTGGGGCGACAATGGTAGATGGAGAGTTTTGCATCAACACGCATGGACCGAAGAACAGTTATTTGTGGTAAATACCTTTGGTGACTGGAACGCAATTCAGTTGCGCGCCTCTCAAATATTAGATCCCAGAAGTAATCCAACTGCCGGGAACATTGGAGATGCTAGTATGATCAGAGCATGGGCTGTATGGGTAATCCTTGATCTTTACGGACAGGTTCCTTTCAGAGATGTTACATTGCCATCGTCTACCATTCCCGAAGTACTCACAGGAGCTGATGCTATCAGTCTTATTCTTTCGGATTTGGATACAGCGATATCAAACCTGCCGGCAACGCAAGCGGGCAGTGGCGATGACAATGGAAGAGGCAGTAAAGCTGCGGCCAGATACCTTAAGGCCAAGGTTTTACTCAACAAGCATATTTATCTCGGTGGATCCCCGGAACAGTCTGACTTAAGCGAAGTAGTTTCACTGGTAGACGCCATCACAGCAGATGGATATGCCCTTCAGAGTGGATACTTTGATATCTTTCGCGAAAGTGCAGATTCCGAAACCATTTTATGGTTGGCTGCAGACGTAGGAACACGTATATATAACGGACTTCATTACAACTCGACCACTGTTGATGGTGGTGGATGGAACGGTTTTGCCACACTTGCAGAATACTATGACCTCTTTGAAGGAGATGCGAATAACAACCGCTTTGACGCTGCAGACGGCAATGCGCTGGATGGGCAGGAAGAGCGAAGAGGAGGAGTACCTCCTGCTGGTAAATTATTTTCCGGAGAACCTGGCACTTCTGATAACGGAGGTTTCGAAAACGGTTCCAATGTAGGTTACGGCTTCCTCGTAGGGCAGCAGTATGATCTTGACGGCACAGCGCTTAACAGCCGCCCTGGTCCTCCTTTGAATTTCTCGAGAGATTTCGTTGATGGGTCTGGAGCTGCTAGTTTTATCAACAATAGTGAGACTACAGGTATCCGGGTAATCAAGTACCAACCTAGATATGGTGGTCGTTTAAATCATATGGTTGTCTTCCGCTATGCGGATGCTTATCTGATGAAAGCTGAAGCCATGTTGAGGCTTGGGCAAGATATTACCGCTATGGTTAACGACCTAAGGTCTCTAAGAGGCGCAAGTACTTTTCAAGGATCTGTCACTGAGCAAGATTTGCTCGATGAGAGAGCAAGAGAACTCTTTGCTGAAGGTTGGAGAAGAAATGATCTTATCCGATTTGGTCAGTATGGAAGAGACTGGTTATTTAAAGAACCGAGCTCTGTCAACAATCCCGACAGACAAATTTTCCCGATTCCAGCTCCTCAGTTACTGGCGAATCCAAATCTGGTTCAAAATCCGGGTTACTAAAAGACCCTTTTTAAATATTCAAAACCCTGACGTTGCCGTCAGGGTTTTTTTTATCCCCTGATTTGTCTTGTGAGCTTAAATGAAATATCTTCCTTGGAATATTAGTTGCTAGTTAAATGTACTACATCGGTTATGATATCGGGAGTTCTTCTGTAAAAGCGGCTCTGGTCGAAATGCATACTGGCCGTCCTATAGAAGCTATACATGAACCCAGCGATGAAATGAAGATCATCTCAGTTCACCAGGGATGGGCCGAACAAGATCCGGAGACATGGTGGCATTATCTATGTAAGGCTACAAAGAAGCTCCTCAGAAATAACCACATCGATCCTAAAGACATCAAAGGAATAGGCATCGCCTATCAGATGCACGGACTGGTTGCAGTAGACCATAAAGGTCATCTTCTAAGAAATAGTATTATCTGGTGCGATGGCCGTGCTGTAGAAACCGGCAAGAAGGCTTTTGAGGAACT
>JBDNAQ010000354.1:0-4282 GCA_039768345.1 Flavobacteriaceae bacterium | reverse complement strand
CATCTGTGTGAAATGATGGATAAAGTTATTCTGGACTGTACAAAAAACAACAGGGCACAGATGGCCAATCGCTTTTTTGTATCTGGCGACCCGGCAGCTTTGCTTATGTTGCAACTCCGGGATGATACTGAAGAAGGCCTGCAGGCTCAAATCGAAAGACTCTTAGCCAGTATTCAAGAATCTGGCTTTAGTTATGCACATCCGGTCTTGAAAGGTGAAGACATCGCGAAAGCCATCGAGCTTAGAAAAGCAGGTTTGGGATTGCTGGGGAACATGGTAGGCGATCGTAAAGCCGTAGCCTGTATTGAGGATACCGCGGTGGCAGTAGATCAACTAAAAAGCTTTATAACCGAGTTTACGGGGATTCTGGAGCGTTACGGACAACAAGCGGTATACTATGCACATGCGGGTGCAGGTGAATTGCATCTCCGGCCAATCCTGAACCTAAAAAAATCTGAAGATATCGGACTATTCAGGTCTATTACCACAGAGGTAGCCCATCTTACCAAGCGCTATGGGGGTTCCTTTAGCGGCGAACATGGAGATGGCATTGTGAGGGCCGAATTTATTCCATTAATGGTTGGCAAGGCAAATTATGAATTGTTCAGACGTATCAAGAACAGTTTTGATCCCAGGGGTGTTTTCAACCCCGGGAAGATTGTAGATCCTTATCTCATGGATGAATCGCTCCGATATGAAGCAGATCGGGAGGAGCCCAGGATCGATACGCTAATGGATTTCTCTGAAGACCAGGGGATTTTAAGGGCTGCGGAAAAATGTAATGGCAGTGGTGATTGCAGGAAAACCCATCTCACAAACGGGGCCATGTGCCCGAGTTATCAGGCAACCAGGCAAGAAAAAGACACCACACGTGCAAGGGCTAACGCACTACGCGAGGTGCTGACAAATAGCTCTGATCCCAATAGGTTTGATTCTGAAGATTTGAAAGAAGTTTTTGACCTTTGTCTTAGCTGCAAGGCCTGTGCAAGTGAATGTCCGAGCAATGTTGATGCTGCGACACTTAAAGCTGAGTTCCAATACCAATACCAGCAGGCCAATGGCTATTCATGGAGAAATAGACTTTTCGCCCATAATGTGAAATTAAATCGTTGGGCCAGCAAATGGCCGTTATTGGCCAATGCAATATTCGAATCAAAATTCCTTGGTGGGCTTCTCAAAAAAGCCATGGGAATGGCATCGCAACGGAGCATTCCTAAAGTATCAAGTATTAACTTAAATAAGTATCTAAATAGTGCTAAGAATAAATTAGTTACATCTGATAAAAATGTAATTTTATTTATAGATGAGTTCAGTCAGTACTGGGACACTGATGTCGCAATGGATGCGATCGATCTACTGTGTGGTTTGGGTTATGATCTCAAATTGGTTTCTGGCGAAAGCGGGAGAGCATATATATCGAAGGGTTTTTTAAAGCAGGCCCGGCGTCTGGCAATTATAAATATTGAAAAATTATACTCTTTCGCCTCTATGGGAATACCTATATTAGGCCTGGAACCTTCTGCCATATTAAGCTTCAGGGACGAGTATAAAAAATTTCATCTGGAGAAAAACAAAGTAGATAAGATTGCTGAGATGAGTTTGCTTATCGAAGAATTCCTGGCAATGGAGGCAGATAAAGGTATTGTAATGCCTGATAAATTTACGAAGGCCACAAAAGAGGTTAAAATCCATGCACATTGTCATCAAAAAGCACTTTCTAACCAAAAAGTGACTTTTGATATGTTGAACCTGCCTGAAAATTATTCGGTATCGATCATCAATTCAGGTTGCTGTGGGATGGCCGGCTCTTTTGGTTATGAAGAGGAACACTATGATATTAGTATGAAAATTGGCGATTTAAGTCTTTTCCCTGCTATACGTCGCTCAACCGAAGAGGTAATCGTGGCGGCCAATGGTACCAGTTGCCGGCATCAGATCAAGGATGGAACAGGCAGAATTGCAAAGCATCCGGTGAGTATATTAAAGGATGCACTGATCTTCGATTGATTCGTTATCCTTTTCTTTTTCGATTTTGTTAAATGAGTATTTGGGGGTTTTGGTAGGCTTTGCATTAACTTCTATCTTTGAGCCCATGAATTCGACAAGATCCGGATTCATCTTTTCAAATAATATTTAAACACATGGCCGGCAATTCATTTGGAACTATTTTCAGACTTACCACTTTTGGTGAATCTCATGGTGTGGCAATAGGAGGGGTCATCGATGGATGCCCTGCCGGATTAACACTGGATCTAAAAGCAATTCAGCAGGATCTCGACAGAAGAAAGCCAGGACAATCATCAATCGTCACCCAGAGAAAAGAGTCCGATTTGGTTGAAATATATTCAGGAATATTTGAAGGAAAAACAACCGGAACCCCTATTGGTTTTGCTATCCACAATACCAATCAGAAATCGAAAGACTATAGCCATATCAAAGATTCTTACAGGCCTTCACATGCCGATTATGTTTACGATCAAAAATATGGAATAAGGGATTACAGAGGCGGAGGACGTAGTTCGGCCAGGGAAACAGCCTCCAGGGTTGTTGCAGGCGCTATAGCCAAACAATTTCTGAGCGGGTTAAGCTTTAATGCTTTTGTTTCACAGGTTGGAAATATTACCCTGGATAAAGATTATAAGGATTTAAAGCTTGAATTAACCGAAACCAATCCTGTTCGTTGCCCGGATCCGGATACAGCTGAACGAATGACAGACTATATCAAAACCGTTCGAAAGGAAGGAGATACCGTAGGTGGGGTTATCAGCTGTGTAATTGGCAATGTGCCCGTAGGACTTGGTGAGCCGGTATTCGACAAGCTCCACGCCCAACTTGGCAAAGCGATGCTTTCGATCAATGCGGTGAAAGGTTTTGAATTTGGTAGCGGGTTTGCTGGCGTGTCGATGAGGGGCAGCGAGCACAACGACCAATACAATCAGGATGGCAGCACTAAGACCAACAATAGTGGTGGGGTTCAGGGTGGAATAAGTAATGGGATGGACATCTATTTCAGGGTGGCCTTTAAACCGGTGGCAACATTGCTACAGTCTTATGAAACTATCGATAAAGACGGCAATAAGGTAAAGGCGCAGGGAAAAGGCCGTCATGATCCATGTGTGGTGCCGCGGGCGGTGCCCATTGTCGAAGCCATGGCAGCACTCGTACTCGCCGATTTTGCATTACAGAACCGCACAATTAAGCTCAATCCATAAAGCCTGGTTTACCAATACAATGAAATACCATATTCCAAATCACCAGTATCGACATGAATATTGATCAGCTTTCGCTTGCATCAAAGTTTGTGGTATATGGGTTTTAAAATATTAACTTACTGAACTAAAGAAAGATTTATGCGGAAACTTGAACTGCATTGGAAAATACTGATCGGGATGATCCTGGGTATAATATTCGGATTTGTGATGACCTTTCCGAGCTGGGGCGCAAAATTGGTTTCAGATTGGATCCAGCCCTTCGGTGATATTTTTGTCAAATTACTCAAGCTTATCGCAATACCCCTGATTATCGCTTCACTGGTGAAGGGTATATCCGATCTGAAGGATATTTCCAAGTTTAGGAATATCGGTCTCAAAACCATTGGAATATACATCGGAACCACGGTGGTAGCTATTTCTATCGGTCTGATACTAGTGAATCTTCTCAAACCGGGGGATGGAATTGCGGATAGCACCATTACCAAGCTGTCAGAAACATTTGCCAGCGATACTGCCGTGACCTCCAAACTGGAGATGGCCAGCCTACAGAAAGAAAGAGGTCCATTACAGTTTCTGGTAGACATGGTCCCCGACAATGCTTTTAAGGCATTCGCAGAAAACGGCCTGATGCTTCAAGTAATCGTATTTACAATCATTTTTGGGATTTCAATGCTTTTGATCGGGGAGGAGCGTGCAAAACCGATGAAGAATTTCTTTGATTCTCTGAATTTTGTCGTACTCAAGATGGTAGATCTCATCATGTTAATAGCCCCTTATGCGGTATTTGCCCTTTTAGCAGGTGTGGTGGTATCTTCAAGTGATCCTGAGCTACTACTGGCCTTGTTGAAATATTCGGGTGTTGTGGTGCTCGGTCTTTTGCTGATGATAGTCTTTTATGCAATGGTGGTATCTATCTATACAAAGAAGAATCCGTTCTGGTTTTTAAAACAGATTAGTCCGGCTCAACTACTTGCTTTTTCCACCAGTTCAAGTGCAGCCACACTCCCGGTGACCATGGAGCGGGTAGAGGAACATATCGGTGTGGATAAAGAGGTATCGAGTTTTGTATT
>JBDNAQ010000353.1:0-3015 GCA_039768345.1 Flavobacteriaceae bacterium | reverse complement strand
GTATCAGTGGAACAATAAGACCACTAGGCTCACTTGCCCAGTTTAATGGAGAGTCCTCTTCGGGCGATTGGATCCTTACGGTGGCGGATCAATTCCCTGCAGATGGAGGTGCTCTGAACAACTACTTACTTGAAATATGCGGTGAAGGGGTATTTAAACCCGATTCAGACGGAGACGGCGTCTTTGATGAAAATGATCAATGTCCAAATACACCGGCAGGTGCCGAAGTAGACATTGACGGGTGCGAAGTTTTCCGGTTTGCTCCAGACAATTTTACGGTCTCAATTGAAAGCGAATCATGTATCGGAAGTAATGATGGAATCATAAATATTAGTGCTCAGACCAGCCTGGACTATACAGTACAGATCGATGGCCCCGGCACAAATATCTCTGATAGCTTCACAGATACATATTTAGCCCCCAGTATATCCGGAGGAGATTACACTATTTGTATCGGTGCAACAGACGGTCCAGATGTTTATGAGGAAATATGCTTTGAAGTCTCGGTAGAAGAACCTGCTCCTTTGAGTGTAGTATCCACGCTTTCTGCAGACGGTAGCCAGCTTGTACTTGGACTGGATGGATCTGAAGTGTATAATATTGAACTGAACGGTGAAGTCATCCAAACAAGTGATTCGGAAATCACTCTAGATCTTAAGGGAGGTTCAAATCTTCTTAAAGTGAGCACATTTCAAAACTGTCAGGGCAACTATGAAGAGGAATTTGTTACCAGTACACAAGTGCTGGTCTACCCAAATCCTTTTGTGGAATTTGCCTTCGTAAACCTGGGTAATCTGGAGGGAGAAACGATGATCAGCGTACATGGTACCGATGGTCGATTGTTGATTCGCAGGAAACAGGCTGAAGGATCAACGGAAACAGCTTTAGACTTCAGTAGTTTACCCTCAGGTCTGTATTTTGTGCGGCTCGAAAACAAGCAATTGACTAAAACATTCAAAATAGTTAAACGATGAGAACTTTAATGGTTGTCCTTTTTGGTTTCGTCTTGCTGGGCTGCAGCAAAAACGACCCTAGTCCGCCAGATGCGGTGAACCTGATATTTCCTGAGCAAAACTCGGAATGTACCACGGGCATCGATCAAAGTGAAACAACCAGCGAGGTGGAATTTCGCTGGCAGGAATCGAATAATACCGAAATTTACGAACTAAGGGTAACGCAGCTCCTAACCAATATAACCAAAACCATAACTACCACGGCCACTTCGGCATCACTGACTATCGATAAAGGAGCACCGTACTCCTGGCAGGTTATTTCACGGAACACACAAACAGAGGTTAGCGTACCAAGTTCAACCAATCGGTTTTATAATGCGGGTACTCAGACGACCTATGCTCCCTTTCCGGCTACCATTGAAGCACCTTCATCAGGACAAAGTGTGGCTATAGATAGTAATGGACAAGTAACACTATCATGGTCTGGCGGAGACATCGAGAACGATATCTCAGGTTATGACGTTTACCATGGAATGGCAAATCCACCTACAGAGATAATCATGTCTACTATTGTGAACAATACAAATGTGCAGGTCGAGGTTGTGGCAGGAACTTATTTTTGGAAGGTGGTAACTAAAGACAGGCAAGGCAATACCTCCGATTCCGGAATGTACTCCTACCGGGCTTTCTAAGTACCATTGTATTGATTCATGGTGATCTTTGCACCCGCGAGGATGAAAGAGCCTACAAATTCTGCCCCTCTTTCCAGACGTCCACCTAGGACCTTATTTTCCTCTTCTAACCAAGGGCTTAATACGTAATTTACCTGGCCTCCCTTACCAAATTCTGATCCAACCCCAAACCTTAATCGCGAATACTGCTGTGTTTCCAGTTGTTGCTGTATGTCCTTAAGGCCATTGTGACCACCATCGCTTCCTTTGGTTTTGAGCCGGAGACTTCCAAAGGGAAGATTGATATCGTCTGTAATTACCAATAGATTTTCGAGCGGTATTTTTTCCTTTTCAAGCCAGTATTTAACCGCCTTACCACTTCTGTTCATATAGGTCGATGGTTTCAAACAGAACACGCTTCGACCTTTGATTTTGAAAATTCCAATATCGCCCAAACGTCCCGGTTCAAAACTGAACCCCTGTTTTTGAGCAAGTGTATCCAAGACCTGGAAACCTACATTATGACGGGTTCCGATATATTCCTGGCCAATGTTTCCAAGCCCTACTACTAGATATTTTTTCATGGGGTCGGGTTCTTCGAGAAAAGTTGATTTTTTTCCAAAAAGAAATTGTATGAGTGTGCGCATATCAACAGCTCTAAAATACAAAAGCATCTGAAATCCCCACACCCGGAAGGCGTCAGGCTCAGATGCTATATTATATAATTCTGTCTGGCTTTTATCCTTCGGCAGGAGCCTCACCGCCACCGCCTTCAGCAGCGCCTTCTGCAGGAGCACCTTCAGCGCCTTCAGCACCTTCAGCACCTTCGGCAAGTTCTCCTTCAATTCCTTCTTCTTCCTCTTCTTCCTCTACGATTGCAGCCCTTGCAATTTTCACCTGGACAACTACGGTGCTATCGGGGTGTAAAATACTAAAGTCATCATTCAGGAGAGACTCTACAGCAACATTATCTCCGATTTTTAAATCGTTGATATCAATTTTAAAGAAATCCGGCAGATTGTCGGGCAATGCTTTAATGGTAAGATTACGCTTACGAAACAGCAATCGACCACCATTTCGAACTCCAGGCGAATTCCCCTCGAGTCGCACGGGAATATCCATGGTTACCGGCTTATCTTTAAACAACTGGTAAAAATCTACATGGAGAATTTTGTCGGTAACGGGGTGATATTGAATGTCTTGCATCACCGCATCTACTTTCTTTTCGCCTTCCAAATCAACCACAACTGTGTGGGCATTTGGGGTATACACTAAATTTCTGAACGCTAGTTCATCAGCTGAAAAGTGTAATGGTTTTTCCCCTCCGTATACCACGCAAGGAACCTTTCCAGCATTACGTAGGGCCTTCGTTGCCTTTTTGCCCACGCTTT